>JACRDE010000583.1 GCA_016212935.1 Desulfomonile tiedjei
TACAGGACGCGGCCTGCGGCCGCAACCAAACTTTGTCCGATTTCTCTCATAGAAGCAGTAAGTTACATCGATCTCAATCCAACTTCTTCTCGAGAAAACAAGAAATCGAACGTTATTAATAAGAAGGGTTTCTCCGATTTTGCTTCTTTGATTGCGAATTCGTATGAGACCATTTTTTTTCAAACTGGTAATTCTGAAGCAAGCCGGAAGTTTCCTTCACTTCGGCCACGCGAGTGCGTCGGATCTTCGCTCGGGAGACATCCTGCTTGTCGCAGCGACCATGTTGCTCATTTGAAAGCGCGTCGGTATCAAAGAGGTTGATCAGTTTCTTGACACCAAATCCAGCTGAACGGAGGCATGAATGTCGGAGCCCAAATGGAATATGGAAAGAATTCACAAAGAAATCTATGATGCGCGAACCAAAATGTTCGTGATTACCAAAGTTCTGGAAACAGGCAGCCTTAAATTCTCGGACCACCCTGAGTGGGCTCTGGTGGTCAGGCCCCTGCTGGAAGAAATGATGCAGTTTGCTGGCAAGATCCAGGAGCAGGTGGGTGATGAAGAATCCTTGGCGGGTGCTCCAGACCAAACCCAACCTACCAGTTAGCGCCGAAAAATCGGAAAGGGGAACCCGAAAGCCGAGTTCCCCTTTCCGATTTCTTATCCAATCGAGGGTTTTGGGTCGGTTACTCTCTCCTGCCCCACTGGAATTTCCTGTCGGATGCCTGGGACTGAACCTGAGCCTGGCTGCTTGAAACACCCACTGCAGCGCCCTGGAAAGAGCCGGGTTCAGCTCCTATAGCTGCAGGCTTGTCCTGTTTACCCCACTTCATTTGCGGTTTAGTGTCCTGCGGCGACTCCTGCTTTCACCACCTCATAGAGGGTCGCTCTTCGGGCTGTTTCTCGTTGCCCCATTTCACATTTTTTCGCTCCGGAGGCGGAGGAGTTGCTTCGGGACTTTGTCTCACTACATTTCGCCTGGTTCGTTGAGGGGGCTGAATCGCTGTTGCCACACCTGGCGATCTGGGTTCCTGTCGAACCGCCTGGGGAATGGGTGCAGCTGACCTGCGCTGTGCAGAAGGCTGAACGGCTTCGGCCCGCGGACCTGGTTCCTGTAATCTCTCACGACCGTCCCAATAGATCTCGCTTTTTATGAGCTCATCGGGTTCTGAGACTGACGGCTGAACGGTGGCCGTCCTGGAGGCTGTGGGTTGGGCCGCACTTTGATACTGGTTCTGCTCCGCCCTGGCACGACCGGGCGTAGGACGATTTCGCCGGGCTCCCGGACTCGGAACGAAATTCCCTGACGAGGGCTGCTGGCCATAAGCCATTGAGTTGTAATCACCATATCCCTCGTAGTTCTGATACGCCGCCTGGGGCTGTTGACCGCGAGCTTGCTGGGGAGCAGCATAACCCTGCTGTCCGTACTGCCCATATTGCTGCCCCTGCTGCTGTCCGTATTGCTGCCCGTAATACTGTTGAAGCGCGCCGTACTGTCCATAATCGGGTTGCTGGCCGTACTGTCCGTAAGCGGCCTGCGGATCATAGGATTGACCAGGTTGATATTCTCCGTAATAACTCTGGCCTATGGCTGATCCTACGAGCCCAGCGAAGAAAACCGCTATGGATAGTGCGATAACCAAACCGTTCATTCCAGACTCCTTTTGCCCGGTCCGCCACGTGGGCGGAATAAGTTGAGCTACGACCATGATATCAAAAAGTTAGAGATGTTTCTTGAGATTTTAAAGAATTCGATCTAAAAAATCAAGCTAGTTTTTCTACATGCCTCGCAAAGATTGACTTATCGGATGTTTGGGGCTATTTTTGAGGCTAATGAGAATAGCCCACCTTTCCGATCTCCATTTCGGTCGAAGGATTTCCAGAGCGAACTTGCAGGCACTGGAAAGAGACCTCATGGCCCAGGCTCCGGAATTGCTTGTGGTCACAGGCGATCTTACAGACCGCGGTACCATCGAACAGTTCCGCTCAGCAAAGGAATTCTTCCGCTCGGTCGGGTTGCCCTTCATCAGCGTGCCTGGCAACAGAGAGATTGCCGTCTCGGCCGTCCTGGAGTGGGTGTTGCCCACGTGGCTCGCGATGAGGCGCTATAGCAGTTTTTTCGGGCAGATGGACCGCGTAGTGTATGTTGAGGAATCAAGAAGAATCCTCTTCATCGGTCTTAATTCGGTTCACTGGTTTCCCTCCTGGCCGGGTAGGATATCGCGGCCCACCAGGTACTGGCTCAGAGCATTTGCTGCCGAACACTCCAGTTACACAAAGATCCTTTTTCTGCATCATCCGGTGTTACCAGTGATCAGAGCGTCATCTTTCTGGGCCCACGCCCTTTCGGATGCCGGGGAAGTGCTTAACATTTGCACTCAAACCGGGTTTGACCTCATACTCCAGGGACACAAACATCGTTCAGCTGTCATGGAAGTCAACGTTCCCCAGCGAGACTCAAGAATAGTAGTTTCCTGTGGCGGAGCCCCCCTGATGTCCATCTGGGACCCGGTTTACCACGTCATTGATATTTCCGAACAATCAATAGCGGTCAAGACCAGAGAATTCAGCCAGACAGACTTTGTGCAAATCGGCGCTTACGAATTTCCTCGGGTACGGACCAATAATTGTTCGCATTCGGAACGCGAATAATCTGGGAGTTCCTTACATGTTACTGACTTAAAAGCAAACGCGTTTAGTTCTAATTTCGGTTGAGTAGTCCTCTTTTTTCCTCTGCATCTGACCTCCTGACGTAAAGCGGCGCCAGAGAATCCAATTGACTCGCTGCTCCCATCGTGAACCGCTCGTACGCAATTAACCCGCACGCGGCTGCGGAAGGCGATGCGGCAATTACCCGCTGCACGTTAGGGATTGATGTTAAGACGCGTTCAAGAGAAGCATCGCCCACTAGAACGGTTCCTTCAGGAAAGCCTGCAGTGAAAGACCCCAGACCGTCTGCATGCAAGAGCCTGGGGGCTACTATCTCCGTGAGCCCGCCGAGGTTCTTGTACACAGCCAAATAGATCTCTCCCCTCCTGGCATCGATAACTGATATCCCTGTCCGGCCTTCCTCAACAATGTTCCACGCTTGGATTTCCAGACTCGTAACGCCAAGAACCGGCTTGCCTAGAGCAATGGCTATTCCTTTGACGCAGGCGATTCCTATGCGAATCCCTGAAAACGATCCAGGCCCGGTGGCCACCGCCAATGCATCCAGATCGCGCAGTGTGATGCCTAAATTCAGAGTCAAGTCTCTTATGGTAGGGGCCAAGTTCTCGAGGTGCTCCTTTCCGTGCGGGAGAATCACTTCCCCCAGCACAGAATCTCGCTCCACGATAGCCACACCGAGAGACGGACTTGTAGTATGAACGGCAAGTAAAACCACTGTAAACAGTCCGCAACTCAGGGTGTGAGAGACCAGCCCTTGGTTATGATTCTGCTTATATCATTATAAAAGACGAGCACCATCAGAAAGACAATAAACACCAGCCCGGCCTGAACCGCGTACTCTCTGATCTTACCAGTCACAGGCCTGCGGATGATTGCCTCTATCACGAAGAACAGCAAATGCCCGCCGTCCAGAATCGGTATCGGAAGCAAATTGATAACCGCCAGATTGATACTGATATAGCTCAACAGGAAAATGAAGCTGAATAGACCTGCTTTCAGGCTCTCTCCGGATGCCTGAGCAATGGTGATCGGTCCGCTCAACGCTTTTGCGCTGATCTCCCCTTTCACCAGCTTCACCAGAGTGACCACTATCAGCTTGGTCAAATAGACCGTGAAGCGCCCGCCTTCGTATATTGATGCACCTATCCCAAGTTGTGCGGACTTGCCAGAGGGGGCCACACCTATTCTGCCGGTCTGCTCCCCGAAGATATCTTTCTGGTCACCCACAGTCGGGGTCACCGGCAGATCGATGGTGCTGTCGTCCCGCTGCACTGTCAAGTTCAGTTTTCGTCCAGCGTTCTGCTCAATCGTCGAGCGCATGTCATCCCACCGCCACACTGGCTGACCATCGATGGCCACGATCTTGTCGCCTGCCTTCAGCCCCGCTTCCATGGCTGGGGTGCCGTCTAAAACCTTGCCAATTTCGCTGATGAGCACCGGCCAGCCGGCCAAGTACCCAGCGCAGATCAAAACGAACGCCAGTAAGTAATTGAATAAGGGCCCTGCGAGAATAATGGCCATCCTGCTGAGCAGCGGCTTGCTTGTGAAGGCCCTATGTTTTTCTTCGGGGGGGATTTCTTCGTCTTGCTCCGGGTCCTCGCCAAGGAGCTTGACATATCCGCCGAGCGGGATCCAGCTCAGCATATATTCTGTTTCACCCCATTTGCGCTTGATCAACGTAGGGGGAAAACCGAGGGAGAACTTTAGGACCTTTACCCCTGCCATCTTGGCCACAATAAAATGACCAAATTCATGGACAAAGATTAATACGCCCAGGAGCACCAAGAAGCCGATAAAATATTCCAATATGCTAGCCTCCATGCGGGGGAATCAACCAACACGCTGGCCTCTAAGACAATTCCCCTTTCAAATCGTTCTAATTCAATATAAAATCTTGCATGCCGAAAACAAGCCCTTTCTCAGAAAATTACAATAATTCAATAATAGGCATTCTAGGCGGTACTTTCAACCCGCCGCATCTCGGTCATCTCAGACTCGCAGAAGAAGTGGCGTGCGTCCACGGATTGTCCCGTGTAATCTTCATTCCCAGCCTTCTCCCCCCACATAAGGGTTCACGAGAAATGGCCCCGTCGTCTCACAGATTGGAGATGACCCGAAAGGCTTGCGCGGACAACTCTCTGCTTGAGGTGTCCGATTTGGAACTTCGCATGGACGGTCCCTCTTACACGGTAAATACCCTGAGGATGCTGCAGGGACATGATGTGAAGATCCATTTTATCATGGGAACTGATTCGTTGCGAGAAATCTCCTTGTGGAAGGACTATGACGAACTCTTTTCACTATCGAATTTCATTGTGGTCAAGCGGCCGGGAGTTGACTTCAGGGCAGCGTGGACCGAGGTGCCTGAAGCTGTGCGAAAGAAATTTCGTCAAGACGGAGAGACCCTCGTGCACGAGGAATTCACAACAATTTTGCCGTCCCCAGTAGAAGGACTTAATATTTCATCCACGCGAATACGCAACCTGTTGAAAGAAGGCAGGAGCATCCGCTATCTTGTGCCGGAGGAGGTCCGCTCGTATATTGTCGAACATCAATTGTATGGGAAATGATTCTATGATGGCTCCAGAGAAAACTTCCAAAGAAAAGGCCGAGGTTTTCCTGCGTTCCGCCTTGTTCAAGAAAGCTGTTGATCCAGTGCTGATCAGGCTGGAAAAGCTCACTTCGCTCACCGATTACTTTCTCATCGTTTCGGCAGGATCAGGTAAGCAGGTGAAGGCAATAGCTGAAGCAATAATGCAGGAGGCCCACGACCTCGGAATCCCGCGTCTTTCCGCCGAAGGGGTCCAACAGGGGAGCTGGGCCTTGCTGGATTACGGAGACGTCATCGTTCATGTATTTCAGAAAGCTGTTCGCGAATTCTACGATCTCGAAGGACTTTGGGCCGAAGCCCCCCGGGAAGAATTTTCCCGGGACTTGAAAGAGGAAATCGAGGCAGGCGCCAATTCCCCCGAGGAAGAAGACGACTGGGATTAATTGTAGTACTGCTACCGAAGCTCCAGCGGTCGTCTTTTCCAGAAGGCTCTCGGCAATCCAGCCCTATAGTTCCGGCAAAGTATTGCCCGGAAAGCTTATCTAATAATTCTACCAGTTATGAGGAAAGGGATTCACGAGACACTTCTTGACAGGATATGTAGACATCCTATAATGGATTCCTAACGAGGATTGCTGCATGAAACGACGTCTCGGCTACAAACTGCTGGTAATTGCCCTCTGTTCCTGGGTGGCAGTGACGCACATGTGTGCCGGAACAAAGTCACTTGAGTGTATGCTCAAGACCTTTACGCATTCTGCTAGCTGTCCTTGTTGTGCAGGATTTGAACCCCTCGCTTGGCCCGGGATGCCGGACTGTGAAGGCTTCATGGATCAGGAGCGTGAGGGCGCATCGGAACCTATGCGGACAGATTCCGGCGCAGAGAGATGTTGCAAGGTCTGCAGTTCTCTTCCTTTTGTCGTCGTGAATTATTCCTTTCCATTCCCCATGGCCGATTCATCGGCTGTCGCCGAAATGAGTCTGCTTGTTCCGGATCCGGGTTTCACCGCTTCGCTCTTCAAACCTCCCCAGTCCTAGTTCCTCGTTTTTATTAGAGAAGATTTCCGATCATAGCTGCTTTGGGTCAGACTACAAGGCACTTTGCTGCTGACGTTTGCTGTTTTCTGCGAGCCACCTAGGCCCTCTTCAGGGTCTCGCGCGGAGAGAGCAATCGTAGCGCTGAAATCTAGGGGACAATCGTTGGAACTAAACAAATTGCAGGTACTGAGTACTGTCCGGAGAGGAGATGGTGAGGATCACGGGCACGGAAGTGTTCCCATTCCCCGTTTCAACTGGAAGTTGCGCGTGCTGCTTCCGGGGCTGGTCCTTGGGGGGTTCCTTCTCCTTCTCGGGTTCAGTGCCTATGAAGAGTTCATTCCCGCTGTGGCGGTGCATGCGTCGCCGGTCGTCCTGAAGACGGTTGAGGGGAACGTCAGCGGGTCCGTAACGGTTCAGGCCGCGGGCTGGCTTGAAGCCGACCCATACAAATCCTATGTTACAGCGCTCACTGACGGCATAGTACGCGAAGTGTTGGTTTTGGATGGGGAGACTGTAAGTGCGGGCCAAGTGGTTGTCCGTCTCGTCGACGAAGATTCTCATCTGATGGTGCAGCGAGCCAAGGACCGAGTGATAGAGCTCGAAGCCACACTGGCCGCCGAAAAAGCTGATCTGCAGGCCGCTGTAACGGAGTGGGAAAACCCCACTGAGCGTCAACTCGCGGTGGACATAGCTTCAGCACAACTGGCCGAAACGAGAGCTACTTTGGAGCAAATAGCTTCGGAGATAGCGATGGAGGAGTCGAACCTTGAGCATGCCAAAAGCCAGCATGACCGGGCGCTAGGGTTGCACGCTTCGGGTGTCATCTCCGAACAGGAATTTGTCCGGCTCCGGTCACAACACAACGCGCAAGTCTCAAAAATTGCGGCACTCCGGAACCGATATACCGCAACCAAAGAGCTTATTGCCAGGCATGAAGCCGAACTGCGCGCGTCCAAGGAGCATCTCTCTTTGCGCACCGACGAACGTCGAAAGCTGGATCGTGCCCGTGCCACTGTTTTGCAGGCAGAAGCAGCTTCGAGTCAAGCTCGAACTGCGCTATCAGAGGCTATGTTGCGACTGGAGCGGACCGAAATCCGTTCACCAATGAACGGAGTTGTATTGAGTAGGCTTACTGAGCCGGGTTCCAAAGTCGTAGTTTTGTCGGACAACCCGGGATCAGCGCGGGTTCTTGGTCTATACGATCCGAAACGTCTGCAAGCGCGGGTAGACGTGCCTCTGGTGGATGCGGGAAAAATTAGCGTGGGGCAAGAGATCGAAGTGATCGTGGAAGTTGTGCCAGACAAGCCTTTCTCCGGCACGGTGACGCGAGTGTTGCACGAGGCAAATATACAGAAAAATACCTTGGAGGTGAAAGCTGCGCTGGCAGACCCGGACCCCAAGCTTCGCCCTGAAATGTTGGCTCGGGTCAAGTTTCTGGCCAGACCGGACTCCGGCACGGAAAAGTCTGGCCAACGATTGTTTGCCCCGGAAAATGCAGTTCGAGGAAGCTCTGGGAACACGCAGACATGGGTTGTACGCCATTTTGACGGAGAGGGAGGAACGGTCCATGCGGTGTCAGTCAAACCCGGAACCGCCAAAAGCAATGGCTGGGTCGACATTCTCGAAGGATTGCAGCCGGGTGACCTGGTGATCACCAGTTCAGTGGCAGGGCTCAAAGATGGAAAAAAAGTGAGGGTCGTCGGCGAGTAGAGTAATTGCCGCAATACTTTTGGATTTGCGGGGGCGACGGGTTCGGAAAGCGGGATGACAGACGAGGCGCTCGTTACCAACCGCAATTCGGACACCCCGTCCACCGACCGGACGGACGTTTTCTTGGCAATCACTGTAACCGCTTTATGTGCAAATCTCTGGAGATTTTTCATGGCATACATCGAATGTCGGAATTTGACACGAACGTATACAAAGGCTTCAACCACCATAACACCCCTTGATGGTCTGGATCTGGATATCGAAGAGGGATCGTTTGTAGCTCTGATGGGACCGTCAGGCAGCGGCAAGACGACGCTCCTTAATCTGATAGCTGGAATAGATTCTCCCACGTCCGGTTCCCTGATGATGGGCGCTGTGGATGTCGGCAAGCTGTCGCGCTCCAAACTTGCTCTGTGGCGGTCCGTGAACATCGGATACATCTTTCAGCTTTACAATCTTGTGCCAGTACTTACTGCCTATGAAAACGTTGAACTCCCCCTCCTCCTGCGCAATTTATCGGCCAAAGACAGACACAAGAAAGTCGCAGCAGCGCTCGAACTGGTGGGAATAGATGACCGGCACGATCATTTTCCTCGGCAACTAAGCGGAGGTCAGGAACAACGAGTGGCAATAGCAAGAGCAATTGTCACTGACCCGAAAATTATCGTTGCCGACGAACCCACCGGCGATCTGGACCGCGCTTCAGCCGCAGAAATATTGTCACTGCTTCAACAGATCAATGTCGAACTCGGACGCACGCTCATTATGGTCACTCACGACCCGAAAACCACTAAGTACGCGGGGCGAATTCTGCACCTGGACAAGGGCAGACTCCTTGAGCTCGAATCATCGACTGCATCAGCTCCAGGCATTCATCCGTAACCAAGTGGAGGACACAACCCATGCCCGGACTGAAATTCTTACCGCTTGTGCTCAAATATCTCGTTCGTCATCGCGGTCGCAGTCTCCTTTCGCTGGGAGGAGTGGCCACAGCAATGTTCTTGTTTTGTTCGGTCCAGGCGATGCAGCAGGGTGTCCGAGAGGCAACCGTCCGAAACGCAAACGACACCAAGCTCGTAGTGTATCGTCAGGATCGATACTGCCCGTTTACCAGCAACCTTCCCCAGAATTATGAGGCCCGCATCGCAAAGATTCCGGGTGTCAAGAGCGTGGTTCCTGTGAAGGTAGCGGTAAGCAATTGCCGAACCGGTCTTGATGTAGTCACTTTCAGGGGAATCCCGTCTGATAGCTTCGATCTAGGGTCTTTCAGCCATGCACAAATAACGGACGGCTCCGTGGAAAGCTGGAAACGGAGAAGCGACGCAGCTTTGCTGGGAGAGCGAGTTGCCGCCCGTAGGGGCTTGAAAGTAGGAGATCGCGCGGAAATCGGGGGTATCACGATTTATGTGGCCGGAATCATGAGATCTCCCGAACCGCAAGATCAAAATGTGGGGTACACACATCTGGATTTCATCCAGAGGGCAGGTGACAACAGAGCCGGTATCGTGACGCAATTCAACGTCACGGTGACAGATCCCGGCCAGTTGGAGGCAACAGCGAAGGCCATAGACGATGAATTCCGAACTGCCCAGGAACCGACAACCACGTGGTCGGAAAAGAATTTTGTCGCTCGCGCCACGTCGGACATTCTTGAAATAATAACTTTTGCCAGATGGCTGGGATGGGGCTGCGTGGTCGGTGTTTTTGCACTGGTTTTCAACGCAATCGTACTATCTGTCCAGGACAGGATCAAAGATCACGCTATCATGCAGACACTCGGTTACACCAATGGCCTGGTCGCACGTCTGATCATTGCAGAGAGCATGATGATCAGCCTTGCCGGTGGATTCCTGGGAGTTCTCGCTGGTGTCGGCGTAATGTCTTGGGGCAGCTTCAGCTTGTCGGTTGAAGGATTGAGCATCAACATTCATGCCGGATGGGCAACGGTGTTGTTCGGACTGTTCTTATCTGCAGTCACAGGTATTCTGGCAGGACTGGTTCCGGCCTGGCAGGCTTCGCGGCGCGAAATAGCCGCATGTTTCAGGGCCGTTTAAGAGATTGAGTCAGAGGAGACTTATGCGATTACTACCCTTCGACTATGCCGTACGTAATCTTGGTCGGTCCCGGACAAGACTCGTTCTCACGATTATGGCGAGCGCCCTGGTAGTTTTGCTCGTGTTGACAGCCGCCGCTTTCGTAAGGGGAATGGCCAACTCCCTCGTCAACAAGTCAGCAGGGAACAACGTGATTCTCATGGCCGCCGGCAGTGAAGAAAGCCTCGAAAGAAGTCAGATCCCCGGGAGCACCGCTGGCATCGTCGCAGCCAGCCTTCCGGGAATCAAGAATCGTTTCGGAGTAACGTACGTCTCACCGGAAATCCACGCGGCAATCATCGTGAAAGACGATAAGGAAGGTTCTAGAAGCTGGCACGCGGTTGTCCGAGGATTTTTGCCGGAAGCCTCCCTCGTGCATCCCAGGGCCAGCGTGATCCAAGGCCGCATGCCCAAACCCGGAAAAGACGAAATCATGGTAGGAGGACTGGCTGCCGAAATGATGGGTGTGCCTGATTCCCGGGTAGCGATCGGTCAGTCACTCTGGTTCGACAATCGTCGCTGGAATGTGGTGGGGCGGTTTACGGCTCGAGGAACTGTGCTCGACTGCGAAATCTGGGTACCCCTGACGGATCTTCAGGTGGCCACCAAGAGGGAGACAGTGTCATGCCTTGTCGTAACCCTGGATGACGCCGAATTCGCGGATGTCGATGCATTCACTAAACAGCGCTTCGATTTAGGGCTGACAGCGATCAGCGAGACCGATTACTACGCTTCCATAATGAAGTTCTATCAACCCGTGCACGCGATGGTTTGGACCACCGCCTTCTTAATAGGATTAACCGGCCTTTTCGGAGGACTCAATACCATGTACGCAGCCTTCGCTGCACGTGTGCGGGAACTTGGAATGCTGCAATCGCTCGGGTTTCCAAGGAGGGCCATCATGATCAGCATCATTCAGGAGTCCCTCCTGACGTCTGCTACCGGAACCTTGATCGGCTCAATGTTGGGCATGTTGTTGCTGAATGGCCGTGCGGTAAAGTTCAGTATGGGTGTCTTTCAGCTGGTGGTCGACTACAGAGTCTTACTTCTGGGCGTTGCTGCAGGACTCATAATGGGCGTTTTGGGTGCGATGCCTCCAGCATGGAGATGTTTGCGCCTCCCGATAATCGAGGCCCTCAAGGCCTCATGATAGAAAGGAAATCATATAACTCATGGAAAAAAAGCTTAAGAACCGTTTCTTCTCTGCCGCAATCGTCGGGACAGTCTTCGTCGCGGTCCTGACTTCCGCATCGTTTGTCACTGCGGATCCAGGCAAGACCACCGGGACAACCCTTCCGGCCGGTCTTTTTCTCAAGGCTGCTCCGCCGAATGCCATCGACGTCGGCGCGGCAAGAAAAGCCGCTGAAGAAGGAAAGCCCATAGTCATCCGCGGTAGAATCGGGGGAACGGCCAAACCTATCGCAGATAAGTACGCCATGTTCCTGGTGACCGATTTAAGCCTGGCCCTTTGCAAGGACGGGTGCGCGGATTTCTGCCAAATGCCTCGAGAGCAACTGACTGCCAACACGGCAGCGATTCAGGTGGTAGACAACACCGGTCGGCCTCTGAAGGTTTCAATAGAAGGAGTCAACGGATTGAAACCTCTGACGGAGGTAGTCGTGCAGGGAACCGTCGCAAAGCGGGACAACAACTTTCTGGTCATCAACGCCCAGAGTATTTTCGTGGACAGCAATGCAAAATAGCGGCCTTAA
>JACRDE010000584.1 GCA_016212935.1 Desulfomonile tiedjei
GAGAAGACATACCGCTTCTGGCACACTATTTCCTGAACATATATTCCAATAAGATGGGAAAAAAGTTCTCGAGAATACCGAGCTCTCAGATGGAAAAAATGCTGAATTATCACTGGCCGGGTAATGTTCGGGAGCTGGAAAACGTTATTGAACGCGGAGCCATTCTAAGTAGCTGCCCATTGTTCAAAGTGCCTCCTCTGGGGGAGGAACATCACGACTTGCCGGCCGAACAGGGCAGAGCGACCCTCAGGGAAAACGAGCGCAGGCATATCCTCTGGGCCCTTGACAAGACAGGCTGGAAGGTGCGTGGCAAGGGCGGTGCAGCGGAACTCCTCGGCATTCCTGCATCGACTCTTGCGTTTCGCATGAAAAAGGTCGGGATTCAAAGACCGGAAAAATGATGCCTATTCCGATTTGAGGTAGGACGAATCGGGGAGGAACTTCTTGTAAGAAGTTCCTCCCCGAACCCCACCTCAAGAACTTCCAACATGTGCCGGACTCCGCATTTCTCGGTGAGAACTGCGGATTCCGGCCAGTGTCAGAGTTTCTCGGAAGGGGTTTGGTGGAACCTTCTTTACCGAAGAAGATTCCACCCATCTTACTGTTTTGAAAGCAAATGAGCATCACGCTCCGTAGAAGGTCTTACCGAACAGCTCTTTGCTGAGCCCCGTCAGATCGCCCCATTTCAGGGGGCCTCCCCGGTCCGCGGGGAATCCGGTTCCCCAGATCATTCCCAAATCGATCATTCTGGGGTCGTCGACTATGCTCCTGTCGAGGAGGTCTTTTCCGACCGTTATCATGTGGGTGAGCACTTTTGACTGCATCTCTTCATCAGTTGCCTTTTGTTCAGCCTTGCGAGGAATCAAAGAAAGAACGTCGGGATCAACGGTCCCGTCTGCGAGGAAGAATCCCTTTCCGGATTTCTTCAAGCCCAGGCGTCCAGCTTCAACAAGATTTCTCAGAGTGTCTTGTCTGAGTCCCCGGCCTTTGAGCACGTTGAAACATACGTCTATGCCAACTTCATCAGTGAGCCGAATGGGCCCAACGGGCATACCGAACTGCACGAAAGCCTTGTCTATTTCTTCGATGGTATTTCCTGCCTCGAGGAACTCCATTGCACTCAGGAAGTAAGGGAATAGTACCGCGTTGACCACGAACCCGGGGTTGTCTCTGCATATCACCGGACGCTTCCGAATGTTGTCTACAAAATTGAGGAGGTTGTCCACGGTTTCCTGACTGGTTTTGGCGCCTCTGACGATTTCTACGAGCTGCATCATCCAGACAGGGGAAAAGAAGTGCAGGCCTGCGAACCTCTCGGGGCCGGTAACAAATGCTGCCATTGAATCCATGGGAATTGAGGAGGTGTTTGTGGCTATGATGCATGTGTCTGACACTGTTTTACAAATTTCGCCGTAAACCTGCTCTTTGATTTTGATGTCCTCGAAAACCGCTTCTATAACAAGATTGACGTCTTTGAATTCGTCGCCGTATTCGGACGTGACGATCAAGCGATTCATCAGATCGTCCACAGGGGCCTTGAGCTTGTTTTTCTGGGCCATTCCATCCAGGATTTTCTTAACGAACGCCTTACCGGGTTCGAGTGCCTGGGCCACATCTTTGACCACCACCGGGATCTGCGTTCCTCTGAGGACGTCGATGGCAATGCCCCTTCCCATGGTTCCAAAACCGAGGATTGCCACTTTCTTTATTGGGGTGGGCTGAAATCCTTTACTCATGAGTGACCTGGGTTTGTCGCTCATGGTCTTGAGGAAGAACGTGTGGATACTCCCTTTGGCCTGATTGGAGAGTACGGCTTCCACGAAGTTGTTCTTTTCGATCTCCAGGCCTTCTGCAAGAGAAACCTTAAGCCCGTCCTGCATTGACTTGATGGCGAGCATAGGACCTGGAATCACGCGGCCCCTGGTGGTCTTGAGGACCCCCTGTCGGGCCATTTCCGCAACAGCGTCGATAGGCGTGAAGTCGTGCGCTGGTCTCTCAATTACTTGCTTTCCAGATATGATCTCTTCCAAGAATTTCTTAGCTTCTGCCGACAAGTCCTCGTGCTCGGTAACCAGTCTGTCGATAATTCCTATCTTCTGGGCCTCGACCGCGGGTAAGATTGTTCCACGAAGAATGGGTTCGATTGCGGCCATGCCAATGAGTCGCGGGAGACGCTGAGTGCCTCCGGCGCCAGGAAAGATGCCCAGGGAACACTCGGGAAGGCCGATTTGCGTAAGTCTTGAATCCTTTGCGATCCTCGCCGTGCAGGCAAGGGCGAACTCCATCCCTCCTCCCAGGCAATGTCCCTCAATTGCTGCCATGGTTGGAAATCCCAGGGCTTCAAGCCTCTTGAATGCCGAATGAAAGATGTCAAGTCCTTTGGCAGTGTCCTCTTTTCCGGTCATCTTGTTCAGCATGTTCAGGTCTGCGCCGGCGTGAAAATTCCCGGTCTTTCCGGAGATGAACACTACACCTTTCAGATCAGAGGCATTCTCCAGGTCGTCCAACAAAGATAAGAATGCACTGATTGCGTCCTCGGTCCAGGTGTTCATAGGTTGGCCCGGAACATTAATAGTCACTACACCAATATTGCCCTCTTTCTTCAGCTCAAAAATCCCGACGTTTGCCATAACAATACTCCGATCTTTTCTTATTCCTTTGATTCGCAGGAATCACAGTCCGACTCCGGTAGAAACTACTTGATGGGGACCGGCAAGATGCCGGTCGCTACTGAGACGTTTACATGTTTCGTTGTGGCGCTTTCCGCCATGGAAGTTCGTATGAGTATCATAGCCGGTCCTGCATCAGAAACAAGGATGGCCCGTCAAACGCGATGGTCAGGTTTCATGAATTCCGGGACATGGGAGATGCTCACCTTATCACTTATCTCACGTAGAAATCCTCTCCCATCACGCGTAATGTGTGCCACGGCCTCCAGATTCACCAGCACTCTCCTGTGCCTGTCAAGATGGCGATCACAGACCTTTTTCAGAATGGGGACCGTCCGCTCATCCAGGACCCCGCTCACGTAAACGGAAACGGTGTTTTCGTCCAGCATGCTTTCTTTAACATGGATCACGGAAAGGACCCCTTTCTTTTCATCGGCCGCACATCGCGATTCTGGTAAATGCTAAAGCAATGTGTGTGCCTAAATGCGCGGTCAGGTAATGCATCTCGATTTCAGGGGGTTACACTTGAGCCGGAGAAGATCCAATTACTCGTGAACAACAAATTGATCACGAGATGGCAACAGCCTCCGTTTGCCGTGAATTGATTCAACCGTTCGTCGCTGCTGGCGTGGTTTCGAGCTCCTCCGCTCCTGAAAGGCGTTTCCGAATAAAGCCGCGGACGCTTCGCTGCTGATTTCGTGTTTATCCAGGCTTGATCCGTTGCTATCCCCCTGCGTGACCGGCTGTCTCGACCGCGCAACATGTCGTTCCCTGGTCCTGCACGGGTGCGGAATAGAATTATGTTGCCGCGAGTAATTCAGAGAGGTTAACGTGAGAGTATTACTCGGCACGACATTTGCTTCAAAATTATCTAGACACTTCGCTATGTCCCGACATTACGGCTGGATAACTCCGCTGCCTTGCGGCAGGAAAAGTATTCGGCTTTGACTGCAACCCGACTCAACGGGTCGAACTGCCGCTTTCATAGTGGGCGCATTGGGCTTACAGTATTCTCAGCGTACGGGTCGCGAGTCCAAACGTTTTCTCGCTGCTTGCAGATTCGATTCGTTGGGAGCGCCCAAGAGGAGAAACGCGCATGGCAAATCTTTTAGTTGATGAGCGCGATGCGAAATTCGTGCTTCATGAACAACTGAACGTTGAAGAACTCTGCATGACGGACAAATATTCGGAATTTTCGAGAGAAACCTTTGACATGGTGCTTGATGCAGCGCAGAAGCTTGCTGAGAACGAACTCTGGCCAATCAACTCCGATGGCGACAGAAAAGGCGTAAGACTTGAGGGCGGCCGGGTCCGGGTGCCGGAATCGTTTCACAAGGCTTACCAATACTACCGCGAAGGTGGCTGGATGGGGCTTGCGGTCTCGCCGGAGTTCGACGGCCAGGGATTCCCGATCTCAATCGCCTGTGCGGCAGTGGAGTTGTTTGTGGCAGCGAACCTGGGATTCATGGGATGTCCGGGTCTCACCGCAGGAGCCGGACGCGTTATCCAGGAATTCGGTTCAGAAGAGCAGCAGACCACTTACATGGAGAAAATGTACTCCGGAGAATGGGGAGGGACCATGTGTCTGACCGAACCCCATTCCGGGAGCGATGTGGGAGCACTGAGATCCAAGGCGACCAGGAATCCCGACGGAACGTACTCAATTGTCGGCAACAAGATATTTATCACATGCGGCGATCATGACCTCACAGAGAATATAGTGCACCTGGTCTTGGCCCGAATCGAAGGGGCCCCGCCTGGGACGAAGGGGATAAGCATTTTCATAGTCCCCAAGAAGAGACTGGAAAACGGTTCTCTCGTGGACAACGATGTGATAACCGCCGGAATAGAGAAAAAGATGGGTTTGCACGGTTCCCCGACCTGTGCACTCAACTTCGGTGAAAAGGACAATTGCATTGGATATTTGGTCGGCCAGGAAAACGCGGGAATGCCGATCATGTTTCAAATGATGAACGAAGCTCGGCTCGGCGTCGGCCTGCAAGGTCTCGCTCTGGCCAGCGCTGCATACATGCATGCCTTGCGATACGCGCAGGAGAGGGTTCAGGGACCTCACTTCGCTAGCATGAAGGATCCTCAGGCCCCGAAGGTACCGATAATCGAGCATCCGGATGTCCGTCGAATGCTCATGTGGATGAAAAGTGTCACCGAGGGCATGCGAGCAATGCTCTATTTTGTGGGCCATTGCGAGGACTTGGCGGCCGTCGCACAGGATAAAGCCGAGGCTGCAAAATTCAAAGGACTGGTTGACCTCTTGATCCCGGTGTGCAAGGCGTGGAGTTCTGATATCGGTTTCAGGGTCACCGAAATGGCCGTTCAGATTCTCGGCGGGTACGGGTATTGTAGCGAATACCCTGTAGAGCAATTCCTGAGAGACGTGAAAATCACCTCGATATATGAGGGCACTAACGGAATTCAAGCTCTGGACCTGGTGGGCCGCAAGCTTGCGCTGAATCAGGGAGCGCTCTTCAGGAATTTCATGGAACTGACCGGGGAGTTGTCTGGCAGATGCCGTCAGAACCCCCGGCTTCAGAAGGTAGTGGACTTGTTTGACGAGGCCAAGTCCCAACTCATGGAAGCAACAATTTACTTCGCCAAGAAGGGTATGGCAGGAGAAGCGACCATACCAGTGCTGTACGCAACTCCCTATATGGAGCTCTTTGGGGACGTGACGATCGGGTATATGCTGTTGTGGCAGGCTGAAATTGCCGATAGAAAACTTCGGGAGATGTATGAACAGGCCGGTGCAGATACCCCTGAAAAGAAGTATGAGCTTCTGAAAGCAAGCAACGACGCAGCCTTTTACCGCGGGAAAATAGCATCCGCAGAATTTTTCTCAAACAGTGTGCTCTGCCTGGCATCAGGAAAATCAAGGGCCCTGATGAGCGGGGACAAAACGGCGGTGGACATACCCAGAGAATGCCTCGTTCGGTCCTGACCCCGGTTCCGATCGAGCGTGATGTGACTGCTACGAATTCGCAATCAAAGA
>JACRDE010000593.1 GCA_016212935.1 Desulfomonile tiedjei
GCTTATATGAAAAAACTCGTTTCCCTTCAACCCGCAACAGCCCGGACAAGCAGACATGGACTCCGAGAAACCACCATCCAATGACCCTACTCGGAAAAATGGACCCTCTCACACGCCTGATAGCGCGGAACGTAAGTCTCAAAATTCACGCCCAATGATAAATCGTGCCACGATATTATCTTCCCGGCAATGAATTGCCGGGCTACTATGCAGCGTCCCTCTGGGATGCCAGCCATACAAGCCCCGTAGGGGCGACACACAGTAGCCCGGTGCTTTAGCGCCGGGCACCCGTGTGGCACGACTCAGGGCATCAAATCAGTTTTGAGACAGTTTCAGATGCCCGTCCTACTGAGACGTTTTCATGTTTCGTTGTGGCGCCTTCCGCCATGGAAGTTAGTATGATAGATTGTAGCCTCATTCCCGCCCTAAATTAATGAGGTAAAGTAGTTCTCGAAGACTCCATCGAATTGGCTAATGATTCTAACCCGTATTCCGTAATGGATTGACAATGTCACTTGAGGAGCCAGCAAACTTGATGCGTTCCGGTAGGAGAAGCCAGGCAGAGTGACACCCCGGCCAATGAGCGGCCGAGGTGTGTTCGATATCGGGCTGATCGTCTATTTGTCTATCGGTCGTCTCGCCACAGCTATCCTGTAGATGTCGTAGACGTCATAAAGCACTATGTCTTCAAATCCGGCCCTTGTCAGATTCTTTTCAATAACTTCCCGCGTTTCGTACACGTCACATACTTCGCCTCTGGAACCAAAAAGACCTACCGTTCCGCCGGGCTTCAAAAAGTTGTACATACAAGAATAGATAGCAGGCCGCAGGCTCGGCTTAACATGCGGAATCATAAATGAGCTTATTACCTTATCGAACGGTGCTTCAGGGGTGTAATCCTCTACAGACGTTGTGACGAGGTGAGTATTGTTTATTCCCTTTTTCTTTACTTTCCCTTCGGCCAGCTCAATCATGTCGGGGGAAAGATCTATTCCCACGACTTCCTTTGCTTTTACAGCAGCCAGCACTGTAGCCGAAGCGGTGCCGCAACCCACGTCGAGAACTGTGTCGTTTTCTGCCACGCACAATTCCATCAGGCGCTTTAGGCCCTTTCTGTAACCGGGGTCCATCGACCACTGAAAATCGTAGCTCTTGCGGCGATACTTGTAGTAGAGTTGGATGGCACGCTCCGACGGCATCAGCTTCACCACGGAAGTGCCCTGAATGTACGCTGTTCTGAGGGCCCTAATTACCGGGCGAAGTAGCCGGCGAAATGGAGCATGATCCTCACTCACTATTGTCTGACTCATTTACATACCCCCTGGGTAATCGTTATCTGTTCGAAAAAGACACGCCACTTTATTATAGTCCGGACGAATACGCAAGGGGAAACCCCTGAGTCACGAGACCAGTGCCTTGCTTCCGGACTCATCCTTTTCTGAATGCAGAAGGTTCTGAGCACGTGCCACTCCGTGCGCCGCTATGAACCTTACAGCTAGGCACCCACCTTGAACAAGATCCGAGACATTGGGCTTCTCTTCCTGATCAAATGCATTAAGGACGAACTCTTCCGGAGGGACGTGAGCTGGCGGTCGGCCTACCCCCATGCGCACACGGACAAAATCGGAGAACCTCAAGGAGTCCATTATGGATCGAACCCCCTTGTGTCCACCCGCTCCTCCGCCGAGCTTTATCCTCACTCTCCCAAAAGCTATATCCATATCGTCATGCACTACCACGAGATTCGTCGGATCCGAATGGAGTCGAGCCATAAGAGGCGCCACAGCCTTTCCGCTAAGGTTCATAAAGGTCTGAGGCTTGACCAGGGTCACAAGCTTTCCCTCCATTTCCACGCGGCAAATCTCTGAATTCTTGAGGTCTTTTTTCCAAGAGCCGTGCGTCTGCCGGGCCAGTTCATCCACAACCATGAATCCCAGATTATGTCTGTGTCGTGAATAGGCGCTCCCAGGGTTTCCAAGACCGACTACAACAATGTGTTTTTCTGACGCGGACAAGGCGCCTTCCAATTGCTCACGTTTTCTGGTACAAGTCTTCTTATGCGCGCAAAATCCGATGGCTGTCAAGTCTTCAGGATCTTGCATGATTTCAACACCCTTCTCAATTTGAGTCCACAGTGAACCCGGATTTGTTCGCCAGGTCAGTTTCAAAAGCATTGGAAGAACTCCCTCAAGAATTCCAAGAAAAAATGGAAAACGTGGAGGTGATCGTAGAGGATTTTCCTGACGAGGAAACGATGGCATCCCTGGGCATCACTTCCAAATGGGGACTGCTGGGCCTGTACGTTGGTGTTCCAATAACCCACCAGAGTGTGTTCAGTATGAACGTCCTTCCCGAGAGGATTTACCTGTATAGACGCCCAATTGTCAGGGTAGCCGGCTCTCCCCATTACGTCGTGGAAACCGTACGGGACGTGCTGCTCCACGAAATAGGTCACCATTTCGGCTTCGACGACGAAGAACTTGAGCATATGACTGAGGATGAAGAGTGAAGCAACCCATCCCGCTCGAACAGGAAAACCAAAAAAGACGCAGAGAGCTGTATGTAGCGCTGTTCGCTGCTTTTCTGCTTGGACTGATTTTCCTTGTGGAATCTCATATTGCTCGGTCGGCGGAAGACATTCCCTTTGCCGGCCACCTTTTGCTCTTCGGTCTTCTGTCAGTAGTTACGCTTCTGTTGATTCTGATCATTTTTTTCTTGATACGTAATCTCTTCAAGCTCCTTTTTGAAAGACGGCGCAAGGTCTTGGGCTCGCATCTCAAGACTCGGTTGACATCGGCTTTCGTGGCTTTGACGCTGGTCCCCACCGTCGTCTTGTTCATTGCCAGCGCCGGAGTGCTTCACACTACGATTGAAAGCTGGTTCAAGTCTCAGGTGGAAGAATCTCTGCAATCGTCACTGGTTGTGGCCCAGGCGTTCTACCAAAATGCTTCCGAAAAAGTGACAACTGCCGGACAAAGACTCTCTTTACTAATTCAAACGAGCGAATTGCTGGATCCTTCCATGCGGGACCGTCTCGTCAACTCTGCGGAATCCTGGAGAGCTGCTGAGGGCGTTAGTTCAATTCAACTCTATTACCGTGACGGCGCAGTTCCATTGCTGCTTAAGGACCCGTCACTCAAGGAAGTGGCAATCCCGCCACCCTTCCCCAGTTTCCTGAAAATCGCTTTCCAAGGTGACAGCTCGTCCAAGATTATGCCTCTTGACGGGGGGAGTGACTTGATTCGTGGAATAACCCCTGTCAGAAACAAGGACGGCCAAAACATTGAAGCAGCATTAGTAGTGGATTACTACATACCGAATTCTCTCGCCAGCCGTTTGTTTTCCATATCCAGCGCCTTTGGAGATTATCAGGAAGCCAAAAGACTGAAAGGGCCGGTTAAGACCATATACGTGCTGATCCTGCTCATGGTCGCATTGCTGGCAATTTTCATAGGTTTCTGGTTCGGCGCCACTATGGCAAGAGACATAACCGATCCGCTGCTGGATTTGGCGGAAGGCACGGAGAAGATTGCCCAAGGCGATCTGGAAGTCTACATAGAACCGGCGGCTGATGACGAACTGGGAGTGCTGGTGCGTTCCTTCAACAAGATGACTGCA
>JACRDE010000594.1 GCA_016212935.1 Desulfomonile tiedjei
CCTTACAGGCGTCTTCGATAAGGTCAACGAGTGGGTTTTTACCGATTGGTGCCATCTAACCAACGGGGCGAATTACGTACTCGCCAAAGAGCTGGTCGACTTGGTAAAAAACCGAGTTTTCGGGTTGCCCTTGGGAGGGCAGGACTCCTTGAAGAATCCTGCGGATTCCTATTTCCGCGACTACGCCAAGAAAGCAGGTGTTCTTCTGAATGACCGTCCGGCTGAGCGGGGTTTGCACATCTTGAAGGGATATCCCGGGCCGGAGCTTCTGGAGGTTGCCGCGGACCAAAAGAACACTGCAGCCGGAGTGGTTCTCGACCTGGGTGAAACTCTGCCTGTGTCCAGGCTCAGAATCGTCTGGGGAGACGAGAAATCAGTCCCCAAGAGCTGGCGCGTGGAGTTTTCTCAGGACGGCAAAGATTGGCAACCCTGGTTGAATATAACGGAAACCCGCACGGATGGATACGATCAGTGGCCTGGATTCGAATACTACGCACATCAGGCGGCCCATGCGCGTTATGTGAGATACGTTCCCACCGGGGAAGACGGGCAGAAACCGATCCGCTTGAGGCAGCTGAGCCTGTTCAGGTAGAGATGTTTTTGGATTCGTTTAAAAAATATTTGCCATAGTACCTCGGACGGAGTATAAATAAAAGTTTAATATTGTTGACTGCGGCTTGACCACCTGGAGCCGAGAAAACGGAGTCCCAATATGCCGAAACTCAAAAGCAACCGTGGAGCGGCCAAGAGATTCGAGATTCTCAAGAGCGGAAAGATCAAAAGGAAAAAGGCTTGCCACAGTCATATCTTGACGAGCAAGACCACCAAACGCAAAAGAAATCTCAGACACGACACGTTCATTGATGCACGGGACGAGAAGCAAATCAGAAGGCTTCTGCCCTATGGTTAGAATTTAGAAAAGCATGCTCGCCGTGTGACTTGCGGCGGTTTTTTTTATTGCAAAGGAGCCAGTAATGCCTAGAGTACGATGTTCGCCCGCCAGCAGGGCCCGACGAAAGAAGATAATGAAGGCCGCAAAGGGATACTTTGGCGGCCGGAGCAGGACTCTGAAGCAGGCCAAAGAAACCCTTGAACGCGCCCTGTGTTACGCGTATCGCGACCGCAGACAGAGAAAGCGCGATTTCAGACGCCTTTGGATCACCCGAATCAGCGCAGGCGTAAGGATGAACGGTCTCACTTACAACCGGTTTGTGGAAGGCATGAAGAAAGCTCAGATTGGCCTGGATAGAAAGATCCTCGCAGATCTGGCTATTTCGGATCCTGCGGCATTTGCCGGTGTCGTTGAGCAGGCCAAAGTTGCGCTGGAAGTTTAGGGCCCGCATTCCCGAAGCGGATTAAGAATTACTTTAAGAAATTGTCCGCTTTGGGAAGACAATTCCCCGCGGACGGACAGCGGTCTTCTAGGACCGCTTTTTTTTGGTTTGAAGAGGGTGTCATGAAAGAACGACTCCAAAACCTCCTGAATGAGGCCGACGAACTAATTACTGGTGCGTGCGACGAAAAGGCCCTTTCTGAAGCGAGGACGCGCATACTGGGCCGTAAAGGGGAATTGACGTCAATTCTCCGTAGCTTGAAAGACTTGCCCGCTGACGAGCGCTCCGCTGTCGGCCAACTGGCCAATCGGATCAAAGCCGACCTTGAGGCAAGGTTCGACAAAGCTGAAGCAGCCTTGAATGAACGGATCGAGCGACAAAAACTGGCATCTGAATTTGTCGATGTAACCCTTCCAGGCCGAAGGTTCATACCGGGGCGGACTCATATCCTCAACCGGGTTGCAAACGAACTCATAGAGGTTTTCAACGGCCTTGGCTTTCAACTGGCGGAGGGGCCGGAAGTTGAATTGGACTATTACAATTTCGAAGCCCTCAACATACCCAGGGACCATCCTGCCCGAGACATGCAGGACACCTTTTATTTTTCCGAAAACGTGGTCCTGAGGACTCACACCTCTCCTGTTCAGATCAGGACCATGGAAAAACAAAAACCGCCGGTTCGCGTAATTTGTCCCGGAAAAGTCTACAGACGAGACGCGGATATCACCCATTCGCCCATGTTTATGCAAATTGAGGGCTTGTGGGTGGATAAAGGCGTGTCCTTCGCCGATCTCAAAGGCGTGCTCACAGCGTTTGTTCATGTTTATTTCGGGGAACAGGTGGGATTGCGATTTCGGCCCAGCTTTTTCCCATTCACGGAGCCGTCCGCTGAAGTTGACATTCAGTGCGTGATATGCGGCGGTACTGGTTGCAGGACTTGTTCCCAGACAGGGTGGCTTGAAATACTCGGTTCCGGGATGGTTGATCCAGAGCTTTACTCATTTGTGAATTACGATCCCGAAATTTACACCGGGTATGCTTTCGGGCTAGGGATCGAGAGAGTCGCAATGTTGAAGTACGGAATACCCGATATCAGGGCATTTTACGAAAACGATATGCGTTTTCTGACTCAGTTCTGAGCCGATGAAGCGTGGAAATGCCGTCCGCGGAGAACGCCGCCGCCAAGGCAAGTTGGGGACGGCGTCCCTATCGCCCGCACCCATTTTGTCATCGGTTGGTCGGGTTCCCGGACTCTACCTGAGAACCGATACTTCAGGGCTCTGCCCGGTGAACCGTCACAGACATATCAGGCGACGCTGCCTGCTTTGCCTGCATGTTTGAGTATATGCCTCCGGGCAATGCATTCCCGAGCTGGAGCCTCGAAACAAGATTGGAACGGGATAAGACCTTACTCGTCCGAAAACAAGAGGTAAGAGGAAATGCTGGTCAGTTTCAATTGGCTTAAGGAATTCGTTGATATCGATATTTCCCCTGAACAGACTGCCGAGCTTTTGACTATGGGCGGGATTGAGGTTGAATCGGTCACGCACGTGGGAAAAGGCTTGGACAAAATATTCACTGCAAAGATCGAGAGTATAGAACCTCACCCGAATGCAGATAAGCTGCGTTTGGTCGATATAGATCTGGCAGACCGGAAGCTGAGGCTGGTCTGCGGCGCTCCGAACATCGGTGAGGGGCAGATTGTTCCTTACGCCGGTCCGGGAGCGGTTCTTCCATCTGGAATGGAAATCACCGAGCGCAAAATAAAGGGCGTAACCTCACCTGGTATGATCTGCTCCGAGAAGGAGCTTGGCCTGGGGGATGATGCATCCGGAGTCCTTGTATTCGATCCTGGAACACCAGCTGGCCTGCCGCTTCCGCAGGCCCTTCAGTTCCTCGAGGACGCCATTCTCGAAACATCGGTTACACCTAACCGGGGTGATTGCCTTTCAATTCTTGGGATCGCCAGGGAAATCGCAGCATTAACAGGCGTCCCGTGGAAAACCCCACAAATGGAATTGAAGGAAAGCCCTTTCCCAATCAGTGAAAAGGCCTGCATAGAAGTGCCGGACTCGGATCTCTGCCCCAGGTATGTGGCGAGAATGGTGGAAGGCGTCACCATCGGGCCCTCCCCTCTGGAGATTCGGCTGAGGCTGGCGCGTTCGGGTGTGCGCTCTATATCGAACGTGGTGGACGCGACGAACCTCCTCCTCTTGGAATGCGGTCAGCCGCTGCATGCCTTCGATTTTTCGCTGCTCGAGGATAGCAAGATCGTGGTGCGGCGTTGCGATCCGGGTGAAATGTTTACAACACTTGACGGAACCGAGCGAAAGCTGCCGGAAAATGCGCTGATGATACGGGACGGCAAAAGGTCTGTCGCTCTAGCAGGCATAATGGGCGGTTTGAATTCCGAAATAAACGACAACACCTCGGCAGTACTCATAGAAAGCGCGTGTTTCGAGAGGTTCGGAATCAGGCGTACATCGAAAGCGCTTGGGATGTCGACGGAAGCCTCCTACAGATTCGAGCGCGGCGTTGACCCCGAAGGAACTCTTTGGGCGGCCCATAGGGCAGCTTACCTGATTCAGAAGCTTGCAGGAGGAACCATTGCATCAGGATGCCTTGACGTTTACCCTGACTCCATAGTCAGGCTTCCGGTGCAAGTTAGGACCGAAAAAGTTAACAGCCTGCTTGGAACGGACTTGACCGGAACACAAATAGAGTCCTACCTGAAGCGGCTCGGAATCAAAATCCAAGATAGTGCCGAAACCTCCATGACTGCCACACCTCCGGCATGGCGGTGGGATCTGGAACGCGAAGTGGACATGGCCGAAGAAGTTGCTCGCATATACGGTTTCCAGAATATTCCTTTATCTATGATGGTTTGTCGCTCGGCCCCCGATCCCACACGAGAAAACCATCATAAGCTCCAGACGGTCAAGACGCTGATGAACGCGTCCGGATTCACGGAAGTGATCACGATGTCGTTCGTCTCCAGGAAAGAAGCGTCCGAGTTCGTCTCTGAAAACACGGGCCAACTGCCACTTATAAATCCGCTGAGTGAGGACTACGCGGTCATGCGCACCTCGTTGATCCCCGGTCTTCTGTCAGTGGTGACGCGCAATGTGAATTTCAGATGGGACAATCTCAGGATCTACGAGCTGGGCAAGACCTTCACCCCGGTGCGGGATGCAGAACTCCCGCGAGAAGATGTCAAGCTGGCCGGGCTGGCCACTGGAGCCAGATTTCCGGTTCTTTGGAACATGCCTCGCAATGAGGAGATAGACTTCTACGACGCGAAAGGCGCGCTTGAAACCCTGTTGGAGGGCCTCAATGTAGCAGAGGTCCAATTCAACCCTTCAGAGGTTCCTTTCCTCCATCCGGGCAAATCCGCAGATCTTATGCTGGACGGTAGGAATGTCGGTTATGTAGGGGAATTATCGCCAGTAAAGGCGCGTGAGCTAGGCTTTGCCCTGAAAATACACATCTTTGAGATTCTGCTGGAGCCTCTGTTTGTTCAAATGCGCAAGGAAAGGCTTTTCACTTCCCTCCCTCGCTACCCCTATATAGAGAGGGATTTATCATTCATCGTTGAAGAAAAAGTTTCAGGTGATGCGATTAAGCGCTTGATTTCACGTTTGGGGCATGATATGATTGCGTCCGTGGTCGTATTTGATTTGTATCGAGGAGAATCGATTCCGGAGGGGTATCAAAGTATGGCTTTCCGTATACGATACCAGTCCGAGGGTCGAACTCTTACCGACGAGGAAGTCCAGGAGGTCCATTCCCGAGTTGCGGATGCCCTTAGGAACGAAGTCGGCGCCGCAATGAGAGAATGAAAACGGCTGCCAAATTGATAGTTAGGCATCAAGTTGGTCGGACCGGTCCGTCCTTGGGTATGAATCCAGTCGGATAGGCTTCTCATTTGAGGGGTGGTCGTGATATGACTGTCGCAATTCCCGAAAAGCAGTATTTCAAGATCGGCGAAGTCAGCGAAATTCTGGATGTGGAACCGTATGTCCTGAGGTACTGGGAGTCTGAATTCAAGATCCTCAAGCCAACACGGACGCGGGCTCGGCAGCGCTTGTACCATAAAAGGGATCTGGAGCTGCTGATGGAAATCAAACATCTCCTTTACGACGAGAAATTCACCATTGCCGGCGCGAAGAAGCGCCTCCAGGAGATGAAAAAGCAGTCTTCGGCCGAGAAAAAGGCGAAAAAGCCGACAAAGACGGTCAAGACCAGAGAAGAGCCCGAAACCGCGGATTTCAAATCCGACAACTCACCTTCCATGGATCACGCAGATTACAGGGAGATCCTCATGGAAATCAAGAAGGAACTCAAGGAATTGAGGTCCATCCTGGAAGGGTAGTCGGAAGAGTCCGAAAAAGACAGTTCCATCGGTTAGTTCAATCAGAGGATTGTGCGGAGCACGATCCTTTTTTCATTTCAGGGAACTGCTTCTCAGTTCGGCCCCGCTGCATGCCGCGTACACACTGGAAACACAAGTCCGGCAGACTATCCGCGGCCCATGCCAACGTTTTTTTGTTGCCCGGATTCACTGAGTGACTTATAGTCTAGTGTGAATAGTTCCAAAAAAGTTTAAGATGGGGAAGAAAAAACCAGAGGAGTGAATCAATGAGCACCCCAACGCATTGCCCCGGTTTTGAGGCCCACAAAAGCCTTTCATCTTTCACGTGTAAGTGTCCGAATTGTGGAAAAGAGAAGGAAATCTTCTCCGATGAGTTCGACAAGACTCACGTATGCAAGGGCTGCAGTCAGCCGATCGATTTTTCGAAATGCTCGCTGGAAACCGGAACGAAGTGATTTAACTGCGACACTCTTAACGGCAATTTTCCATCCAGGAATCATAAACCACAGACCGGGTGCGGCGAGAAGCCGAACTCTCCTCACTCGGTCGTCGATCCCTTTGTTGTCCGCTCTTCAACCGCTTTGGGTCGTTGCGTTGATTAATTAATCTTCCAGTATCTCTCGCACGATCCCGATGAATGTCTCGCCCCTGTGGTACTCGTTTTTGAACATGCCGAAGGATGCACAACCAGGGGAAAGAAGAATAACATCCCCTGATCGAGCTTCTCCATGAAGGCTCTCAACTGCGCTGGCCAGATTGTCGAAGGGGCCCAAAACTTTCCCCTCGCCTCCGGCTGCGGCAATTCCGTCAAGTAGCGTTTCAGTGGCATTGCCGTTGAGGAGAGCTATTTTGTGAGCTTTAGCAGCAGCCTCGCTCGCGAATGGGCGCAGATCGAGTTTCTTGTCCGAGCCTCCGGCTATGAGAAGAATTCTCTTCGCATCCACGGAATTAAGGGCCGCACATCCTGCCACCGGGGTGGTGCTCGTGGAATCGTTTATGAAGCCGATCCCGTCTTTTTCACCGAGCCACTGGAGCCTGTGTTCGACACTCCGGAATTCCTCAACCGTCTTTCGGATCAAGCCAGTTGGGACTCCCAAATTCCTGGTGAGGCTTAATGCGGCCGCAACGTTTTGTCGATTGTGCGCACCGGGCAACCTTATAGACCAGTCGCCGGGAACATCTGCAACACGGAAAAATCTTGCCCCAGCAGGCGCTTCCTTTGCCAATGCCGCTGTCTCAGGCTGCTCTCCGTTGAAAACGCAGAAATCGCCGTGGCTTTGATATGCGTACACTGCTTTCTTGTCGTTGATGTATTCTTCCATACCTGAGTAACGATTCAGGTGATCCGGAAAAATGTTCGTGAACACCGATGCGGCAGGAGACAGCCTTGCCTCGTGGAATCCCTGTAATTGCCAGCTGGAGAGCTCCAGAACAACAATATCTTCCCGTTGAGCCTCTCCCAGCAGGGGAAGCGTGGCTTGCCCCAGGATGTTCCCAGCCAGGAAAACCTTCCGTCCACGTGCGGAGAGTATCTTGTGGGCCAACATGGTGGTTGTAGTCTTCCCGCGCGTTCCGGTTATTCCCACTATTTTTCCTTGAAAAAACTTGCAGAACAGGCTTTCGTCCATTTCCACCGGAATGCCGTGATCCACAGCTATCTTGAGATATTTCGATGATCGCGGAACGTCAGCATTGCGGAGAATCATGTCCGCATCGATGAAATCCTGTTCCAGATGTTCCCCAAGACGAAGGGTAACAGGCAGCCCCTTGAGGCGCTCCACAGACGGGGCCAACTGCTCCGCGTCCTTCAGGTCGGTAACTGTAACCCGAGCGCCGCACCGGATCAGGAACAGGGTGTCGTTGAGCCCGCGACCAAGCAGACCAAGCCCCATGATGGTGATCTTTTTGCCTCCAAATATGGATCGCGGATCAGGCACTGGATTTTCCTGCTGCTGTTATTGTTCGATCTGTACAAGAAGGTGTTATGAATGAGGTCAAAACCGTGGGTACTCCTGTGTTTCGTCATCATCAGTGAGTTCAATGTTTGCAGCCGTCTTTTGTCGCACAAGAGTCGGTTCCGGATATGTGGCAGGAATCACCCCGCAACGAGGACAAACTTCTATTGGGGCCTTGTTGTTGAACCCGCACAGAGGACACACCAGCGGTAGGGCAGGACTGCCACCTTTTCCTTCAGTAAGCTGCATAATCTCGTCGTCCAGGGAAATCACCAGGCTGGCTATATTTCTTAGAACGATATGCAGCATCTTGAGTTGGAGGAGCGGATCGAGTTCCTTGAAGAGCAAAGCGTTAATCTGAAGGAGCTTGCAGTCATCCTGGGCAATCACTCCTGCGGATCTCTTCTGTCTGGCAAACGCCCCGATTTCTCCGAATACCGCGCCGGGAAGAAAATCCGTGAGTATTCTCGACTGTTTTACGACTTTCACGTTTCCTTCCAGGAGAACGAAGAAATTCGAATCCGTCTCGTTTTCGTGGATGATGTGCTGGCCTGCCGCGCAAGTAACAAATTCTCCTGCCTTGATTAATATGTCGATTTCATCGTCGGTGAACAGGGAAAACATCTCGAATTTTTTCATGCCCTGAACCAGTTCTTCGTCGGGCGATATACCTGCGTGTATGCCTGCCTTAAGGCATTGGCCCAGAGCATCTGCCAGATCCTTGGCGCTATCGTATCTCTTAGCCGGGGTCTTCTCCAGGCACTTGCCAACGATGCGATCCAGCTGCTCCGGGATCTCGGGGTTTATTCTGCCCGGTGGAGGTGGGATCTCAGTGCAGATTTTGGACAGAGTCGATTCGGAATTGATCCCTTTGAACGGCGACTGCCTGGTGAGCAGCTCGAAGAGCACGACTCCCAGTTGATAGATGTCCACCCTGTGGTCCTGTTCCCTCCGCAGTACCTGTTCCGGAGCCATGAAACGCGATGAACCCACGATCGCCAGCCGATGCCCTTTAAGGTGCTTTCTGAAACGAGCAATTCCGAAATCAGTGAGCTTAGGAACACCTTGAGCGGAAATGATGACGTTTTCCGGTTTGATGTCGCGATGGATGACTCCCTGCGAATGGGCGTAATCGAGTGCGAGTGCGAGTTCGTAGATCAGCTCTATGGCCTTCTTGATGTTGAAAGGCGATACCCGTTGGACTTCGAGCAGAGTCCGTCCGTACACGAACTCCATCACCATGTATAGCAGATCGCCTTTTTTCCCCACGTCGTACATCACTACTATGTTAGGGTGCAGAAGGGCTCCTGCCGTCTGGGTCTCCAGAAAAAAGTCCCGCATGAGCTTTTCTTTGGGGGTATCAGAACCGGGGAGTGATTCGAGATTGAAGACTTTTATGGCCACGGGCCTTCGGATAATTTTGTCATTCGCAAGATAAACCCTCCCCATCCCGCCTTCGCCAATGAGTCGGATGATGTCGTAGCGCTTTATCTTCTTCAGTTTGGAAGCGTTAGGTTCGCTGCCCATGAGGCCCCGTGCCGCCATCTCTCTGTGTCTTTTCTATTCGGTCCTTTCCGAGGTCTAACAGCAGTCAGACCTCGGACAAAATCAAGGGACCGTTGTCCGTGATCGCTATTGAATGTTCAAAATGTGCAGAAAGCTTACCATCTGCGGTGACTGCGGTCCATTCGTCATCCAGAAGCTTTATGCGCCAAGTCCCTTCATTTACCATAGGTTCCAGGGCGAGTGCCATCCCGGCCTGTAGGCGCGGGTTCCATCCAGGGGATCTATAATTCGGGATTTGGGGGGGCTCGTGCATTTTCCTTCCGACCCCGTGGCCCACGAAGTCGCGGACTACCGAAAATCCGTGTGTTTCCACGTGATTCTGAATTGCTCCTGAAATATCCATGAGCCGCTTGCCTTCGACAGCCTGGCTGATTCCCTTGTAAAGAGATTCTTCGGTCACATGTAACAAATTCGAGGCTTCATCTGATATTTTTCCAACTGCAAAAGTCTTGGCGGCATCACCCACAAAACCTTTGTACACGACTCCTACGTCGATCCCCACAATGTCGCCTTCTTTTAGCACCCGGGATCCCGGTATTCCGTGAACGACCTCCTCATTTACCGACGAGCATATTGAGGCCGGATAGGGCTTTTGATTCCGCATGCGATATCCTTTGAAAGCGCTTCTTGCTTTGGCTTGCTCAATCATCCTGTCAGCTATTTTATCCAGTTCACCGGTGGTGGTTCCTGGCTGAATGGTTTCTCCGATTTTTTGAAGAATTTCAGCTACTATGCGGTTCGCTTCCCGCATTATTTCTATTTCTTTATGGGTCTTCAGTATTATCATTCCGGCTTTCATAGTCCTGCCTGTGTTTGTTTTCGGGGGTTGAATACTACCATACCAGAAATCTTGAGCCGGGTAACCGTTCGGTGAGGTGTTCTTTGCGAGTTTTTCGGCGTCTCCCACTTATGGGTTGGCGATTCTCAAAAAACCTTACGACCGGCATAGCCGATTGCTTTTCGAGCAACCCGAAATCACGGGACTTCAATTCCGCTTGAACAGGCTACTTACCTGCCAGCCTTACTCATCCACTAGGCACAGCAGCGTTTCCAGCTCAGCCATTTTTGAAAGAAACTCATTGGCGGCTTCTTCCAGCTCTTTTGACATGAGGTGTAGCTCCGTTTCGGAAGACGCGTCTTTTTGGTTTGCTGTCTCGTTCATGGCACTGCCTCACTCAAGGATTCACGGAAAACCTGAACAATATATGCCAGGGGGCTGAATTATCGCGCAAAATACATTAAAAACACAAGCTTTTTCAAGCATTCTCCTGTGTAATCCATGATCACTGCATGATTTTTGTTTCTCGTTCCCAGGCTCTGCCTTGGGAATGCGTAACCTGGAGGCTCTGCCTCCATTATGACAACGAAATGACGTTCATTTCCGGGCGGAGCCTGGGAACCAGAAAGAGGATTGGAGCAAATCGTGGGCAATTTTTCAAGCCTGCCATCGTTCGTATTTTGAAGAACGCGGGCTCGTAAGCCTGCCTCGCAAAGTAACCCAGCCCCCGAGTAATTAAATAGAGAGCCGCATCCAGTGCTTTTGGGGTGAGACTCATCGTTACCGTGTTATGAACTGAAGACACGGCCTCTGCACCGTCTTGAAATTCCCTGGTAGAATAGCCGAAATTGCACTGAATCCGGGTTGACAAACAGCCCTGAATAATGGAATATTTTCGTGTTCGGCCGCAGAACCGTTCTTTGTTCAAGCAATAGCGTTCCAGGCACAAACCGAACCGGCTCACGAGATTCAATCGGCCTCTTTTACAGGGCGTTGAATCTTGGTGGACCGTCGAATCTCCATTCCTTGCGACGGAAGCTTTCGCCACAATGAGTTTTAATTTAAGGCAAAATCACACCTGAATCGTAAACGGAGGTAATCCATGGGTGATGAAGAGCGAAAAATTCTGGTGGTCGGGGGCGGAATAAGCGGAATGACCGCCGCTATAGAAGCCGCCGAAACCGGAGCAGAAGTAGTTCTTTTGGAAAAGAATCCATACTTGGGCGGCCGTGTCGCTCAGCTCAATCAGTATTTTCCCAAGTTATGCCCGCCTGCTTGCGGCCTTGAAATCAATTTCAGACGCATAAAACAGAACCCCAAGGTCACGTTTTTGACTTTGGCTGAAGTGCAGTCAATTTCGGGAGAGCCGGGGAAATACGAAGTCACGGTCTCAATCAAACCGCGCTACGTAAATGACAACTGTACGGCTTGCGGGAAATGTGCGGAAGTCTGCCAGACCGAGATCCCCAATCCTCTCAATTATGGAATGGACTCGGTAAAAGCTGCTTATTTGCCTCATGCAATGGCATTTCCTTTCAAGTACGTCATTGCCCCTGAGATCATCGGCACGGATGAGGCCGAAAAATGCGCTCAGGCCTGCCAGTACAACGCCGTAGATTTGTCCATGCAGCCCGTAACCACAACGTACAACGTGGGAGCAGTGGTGTGGGCCACCGGCTGGGACCCGTACGATGTCACGAAAGTGGATTACCTTGGGATGGGAAGAATTCCTAACGTGATCACCAGCGTCATGTTCGAACGTCTCGCTTCGTATTCCGGGCCGACTGGCGGCAAGCTGCTGCGGCCTTCCGACGGCAAAGAAGTGAAGAGCGTGGCCTTCGTACAGTGCGCCGGTTCGCGTGACGAGAATCACCTGGCCTACTGTTCCGGGATTTGCTGCCTCGCTTCGCTGAAGCAAGCCACCTACCTGAGGGAGCGTGTTCCGGACGGCAAGGCGTTCATGTATTACATAGACGTCAGGGCCATGGGTAAGTACGAGGATTTCTATCTGAAAGTCAAGCAGGACGAAAATATAACTTTGACGAAAAGCAAGATCGCTCGAATCTCTCCGGACCCTGAAACAGGCGGAGTAATAGTGGAAGGCGAGGATGTCGGCCAGGGAGGCATGGTAAAGCAGGTGGTGGATCTTGCAGTTCTCGCGGTTGGAATGGTCCCGGGAACCGCGTCGGTGAAGCCTGAGCTTGACATGGAATACGATGACTTCGGATTTGTCACCTCCTCCGGCGCTTCGGGAATAATACCCGCGGGATGCGTAAAGGCGCCCATGGAAGTGGCCGCTTCGCTGCAAGACGCGACCGGTGCGGCTCTTAAAGCGATTCAGTGCAGCATGGGGAGGTAAACGTTTATGGATCAGAAAATCGGTGTCTATATATGCTCTGGTTGCGGAATAGGAGAATCCATCGACGTGGAAGCCCTCTCCGCAGTAGCCGGTGAGTTCAGCATAACCAAATGCGAGAGCCACCCTGCCCTTTGCGGCGAAGAAGGTGCCGCCCTCATCAAGAAAGACGTGGAATCCGGCGAGGTTAACAGCGTGCTGGTCGCTGCCTGTTCCGGCCGGGTAAAGACTGATGTTTTCACGTTCGATCCCATGACCACCATCCTTGAGCGGATGAACATTCGCGAACAAGTGGCCTGGTGTCAGCCTGCCGGTGCGGAAGACACCCAGATGATGGCTGAAGACTACATGCGCATGTGGATCACCAAGGTTCAAAAGACCACATTGCCCAAACCCTACCTGGAAGCCGCGGATAAGACTATTTTGGTCATCGGCGGTGGTGTTTCGGGTTTGCAGTCCGCTCTTGAGGCAGCTCAGGCGGGGTATCAGGTAAAGCTCGTCGAAAAAGAGCCTGAACTGGGTGGCAAGGTGATGCAATGGCACAAGAATACGCCTGTGGGTCCGCCTTACCAGGAACTGGCCGACATTACGGTCAGCGAAACCATAGACAAGGTGAAGGGCAACTCGAACATCACCGTGTTTACCGGTACCACTAGCGAAAAGATAGCCGGCGCGCCCGGAATGTTCGACGTCACCCTGAGCAACGGCGCTGGCACGCATCGTGTGGGATCTATAGTACTAGCAGCCGGTTGGAAGCCGTACGATGCGAACAAGCTCGAACACCTCTCTTACGGCAAGTTCCCGGACATTATAACTAGCGTTCAGATGGAAGAAATGGCCAAGGCCGGCAAGATAACCTGTCCTTCTGACGGGTCCGAGCCTTCAGTCGTGGCGTTCGTGCAATGCGCAGGCTCACGTGACGAAAACCACCTGAAGTACTGCAGCGCTGTGTGCTGCCGCGTTTCACTCAAACAAGCGGAGTCCGTAAAGCAGCAAAACGAAGAGACCAAGGTGTTCGTATTCTACAAGGATATGCGAACGCCCGAGCAGCACGAGGAATTCTACAGGAAAGTCCAGAAAGACGGCGTGGTCTTCGTGAAGACCGACACAGCTCAACTCGCTATCGGGGAGGGCGTGGAACTGAAGCTCAGCATCGAGGGCACTGACGAGCTGCTGAACGAGCCGCTCATGGTTGAAGCGGATCTCGTGGTGCTTGCCACTGGAATGCAGCCCGCAGTGTTGGATGATCCCATCCTCAACCTGGAGTATCGTCAAGGCCCTGCCTTGCCGGAACTGAAGTACGGTTTTCCGGATTCTCACTTCGTGTGTTTCCCGTACGAGACCCGTCGTACAGGCATGTACACAGCAGGATGTGTCAGACAGCCCATGACAGCCACCAGATCTGCCAACGACGGCGCTGGTGCGGCTCTGAAAGCGATTCAGTGCGTGGAGATGGTCTCCCAGGGCAAGGCCGTGCATCCGAGGGCCGGAGACCTGTCTTATCCGGAGCTTTTCATCCAGCGATGCACTCAGTGTAAGCGCTGCACTGAAGAATGCCCCTTCGGAATGTACAACGAGGACGTCAAAGGGACTCCTCTGCCGCATCCTACCAGATGCCGCAGATGCGCGATCTGCATGGGATCCTGTCCTGAGCGCATCATTTCTTTCAACAACTATTCCGTGGACATGATCGGCTCCATGATAAAGTCCGTGAACGTCCCCGATGAGTACGACGAAAAACCACGTATTATCGGATTTATCTGCGAGAACGACGCTTTTCCGGCCCTGGACATGGTCGGGCTTCACAAGCTGCAGTATCCTCCCTGGGTACGTTTCATTCCCTTGAGGTGTCTGGGTTCCATCAACCTTGTTTGGATAGCGGACGCTCTGTCAAAGGGAATCGACGGCATAGTGCTGTTCGGATGCCGCTATGGCGACGATTACCAGTGCCATTTCATGCAGGGCAGCGAACTTGCGAACACCAGAATGGACAAGATCAAGGAGACTTTGGACAGGCTGGTCCTGGAATCGGACCGCATCAGGCTGGAACAGATCTCTATTGATGATTTCCAGAGGGTTCCGGTCATTCTGGAAGAGTTCGCAGCCAGGCTTGAGGAACTTGGACCGAATCCTTACAAGGGATTCTGATAGGGGAAAAACAATGGAAACACGAATACCTTTTCTTGAAGTTAGCGACGCGATCGTAGCGTCCGGGGCCGATTCTCTTTACTGGTGCATGCAATGCGGACTGTGCACAGGCACCTGTCCGTGGCGCCTGGTGCCGGGAGAGGCTTCGGAGCAGTTCAACATAAGATGGGTCCAGCGGCTCGGTCAGCTCGGCCTTGAAGGGTTCGAGTCCGAGAATTGTCTGTTCGCATGCACCACTTGCAAGGCATGCGCAGTCCGTTGTCCTCGGGGCGTGGACATAATCGGGAACGTGCGTGGAATGCGCAGCATGCTGGCGGAGGTGGGAACCATTCCGCCCAGCTTGAAGCCCATTGCCGGGAGCCTTCATTCTCAGGGAAACCCGTGGTCCGGTGAAACGGGCAAGCGCACGGACTGGATCAAGGACGTGGAAGTACCCACTTTCTCTGAAAACACAGAGTATTTCCTGTCGGTCTGCTGCACATCCTGTTACGACATGAGGAGCCAGAAGATAGCCCGATCAGTTGCCAAGGCCCTTACTGCGGCAGGCGTGAGCTTCGGCATAATCGGCAACGAGGAGAGCTGCTGTGGTGAATCCATCCGCAAGATAGGCGATGAGGCACTGTTCCAGAAGCTGGCTGAATCCAACATCAAGCTCTACAACAGCAAGGGTGTGAAAAAGATCATCGTGACCTCACCCCATTGCCTCTACACCTTCAAGAACGAGTACGCGGAACTCGGCGGCGAGTATGAAGTCTACCATTACACTGAGGTTTTGGCTCAGGCTGTGGCTGACGGAAAACTCAAGCTGTCCGGAGACGCTGCCGGCCCTGTGGCAATGCACGACCCGTGTTACCTGGGACGTCACAGCGAGATCTACGATCAGCCCAGGAAGCTGATCGAAGCGGTTCCGGGCGCGGAACTGAAGGAACTGTCCAGAAACCGCGTGAACAGCGTTTGCTGCGGCGGTGGTGGCGGCAGAGTATGGATGGAGACCAAAGCAGGCGAGCGCTTCGCAGAACTGCGCATCGCTGAGGCCGTTGACGCTGGCGCCAAAACGCTGGTTACCTCCTGCCCGTACTGTATCACCATGCTGGAAGACTCATGCAACGTTATGGGTAAAGCCGACCAGCTCCGCGTGATCGACCTGTCCGAACTGATAGCTGAAAAGCTGTAGGGCGAAGACTGTTCAAGAGGATGCCGGGGACCACTTTTTGAAAAAAGTGTTTCCCCGGCGCCCCTCCGCGAGCATTCGGGAGGAACATTGATAATCGCACCTCCATTCACGAGTTATCTCAAAATCACGGCGTAAAGGGGAATCGCTGCACTACGCTCATATTCCCGGCAATGAATTGCCGGGCTACTATGCAGCGTCCCTCTGGGACGCCAACCGCACAAGCCCCGGAGGGGCTCCACATAGTAGCCACGTGCTTCAGCCCATGGTGAAAATAATGCTCCCCCGGTCACCGATTGCCATCGA
>JACRDE010000601.1 GCA_016212935.1 Desulfomonile tiedjei
ATAATCCGCCGGGTTCCCTCCAGACTGCAGATCAATTTGTGAATACGGACAAAAAGCCTGTTTTCCAAGAACATTGACGGAGTAGCCGCCCTTCCGTTCTCCTATCACTAATCCTTCTACCGGGATCCCGCTCCTGTGGGCCTCTCGAATAGCATCTTCGGAAGCGGCAGCGGTGATTTTACCGCTCAAGAGTATCTCCCCGGCCTTGGTGCTTACCACGTATGCCGAGATAGCGTCGCCGACTTTGATCGCAAGCTCACCGGCCTTGTCCAGCAGCTCTTCGCGCGCGATCGCACCTTCCGTTTTGCCCCCGATATCCACGAAGACCCACTCTGAACCGATGGACACGACAGTCCCCTCAATTTTGCTGTCCCTTTGAATGCGGGTATCTTGAAGATTCTGACTGGCTTCGAAAAGAGTTGAAAAATCCTCCTGTTCGTCCTCCTTAAGCTTGGAATCGGGTGTTTCTCCCGGTTGATTATCTAGCATGGCACATCCCCTTCTTCTTTTGGTGAGAGTAATTGTTACCTTATTTTCAATGTGGGTTGCAAGAGGCCCATGTTTTCTGATAATAGATATAAGAAAAATATAAGTATTCCACGCTTCGTGGATTATGATCCGGCGAGGACGCGAGAGAGATTCTTGGGAACGTTATTGAAAGGGGAGGATCTGCCCCCTGAGAATCCAGCCCGAAAAAGCACTCCATTGGGGTCCCTACGGCTCTAGTATTGGCTTCGCTTGCAAAGCTCTCATTGAGCCAGCGTATGTTGCGCGGATCGGCGCCGCTTGAAACAAAACAATCCCTCTCCTGATTTATGTCAGCCGCTGTGTCCGGAAGTTGCTTGTCCCTGTGAAAAGGAGGTTTCTGACTAAATGCCAGCTTTACGACGGAACGAAATAGGATGGAATGAAAGATTCCGTCGGTGCCTTTATTTCTTTTTGAGAGACGAACTGGACAGCGTACTGGTCACAGAAAGCCTCATCGCATCCTACAAGAATTTCAAAGACAAGAAAAAAGACTACCCTTTCGTTGAAATGCGCGAGCTCAAGCCTCGGGCAAAACTTCACGGGCCTGAATTTCCAGATCATCGGCATTTCATAGTGATTTTCAACGAGGATATCCTTCCCTCAGACGCCAAAGTTCACATCAGATTCTTCGATTCCAATAAAATAACAAAAGAAAACCTGGTGCTCCTGTCCGTTTTCGACTTGCAGGACGTGTTCCATCAACGCATGCGCTACTTTGAGGACACTGAATTCGTCAGTCTCTTGAAAAGATTGGTCAAGGCCGATTATGCCCTCCTGATACAGAGGGACCCAAGCGTTAAAGCCAGATACAGGTTTGGGCTGACTCATTTTCACGTTCGTATAGACTGGCCCATAGCTGTGGCTGCCGAGGACTTAGGCAGGTACCTAAGGTACATTTCCAAAGACCTCTATGAAAAGGGCGAAAGAGTTGGGGAGACGCTCCAGCAAAAGCTCTACGAATATTACGGATTCCACCATACGGTCGGGGGCCGCCGAACAGCCGCTCTGGTGGCAGCCAGGTATCTGTCGCGCTATGATTTCATTTCCACGGTTTACATCTCGTCTTCGGAGGCGCGCACTTTGATCCGGACATCAGAGCAGGGTATCTCAAAATATGTCCTTATACGGGTACCGAATTCAGACATAGCCGAACTAGCCAAGACCGTGAAGATGAAGGAAAGCGATTTTGCATCTGCGTACCTGATTGATCGGACGCCCGAGTACGGCGTGGGGATTTTTCTGGTGACATACTCGCATAACGAGCATTCAAATCCTCCGCCTGACGGAAAAGTCCGGGAGCTCAATCCCGACTATCAGTGGTTGAACGTAGGTCTGCAGCTTCTGGTTCCCCCACCGACAAGCGGCGATGCTCGCCCTATTCAGTATTCCCGGGTATACAGTTAGTGCGGATCACGAGCCAAGAAAGTATTTATCGATTCTGACTCAGCAGTGAATCCCTGTGCGCTTGAAAGGGATTCATATCCGATTCGCCTATCATTCCGACTTGGCTGGCCAGACGGTATGCTTCCTTCGCTCCGAATGGCACTCAGCCAGTCTTGTTCAGACAATCGCGAAATCCTATGAAACAACTTGGTAGGGACCGGCAAGTGAAACTGTCTCAAAATTCACGCCCAATGATAAATCGTGCCACGACATTATCTTCCCGGCAATGAATTGCCGGGCTACTATGCAGCGTCCCTCCGGGACGCCAGCCAT
>JACRDE010000602.1 GCA_016212935.1 Desulfomonile tiedjei
AAGGGCGGAGAAATTTCATATGAACTCATCGCCTCGACCAGGGAAGGCAGTGACGTAGATCGCTTCATTTAAAAGAAATGTGAAGGAGTCATGCTGGTTACCTTCAAGGTGACCAACACTGAAGCCGCAATGAAGGATCTGGTAGAGCGAGGCTACCAGCTGATAGATGAATCTCCCCGCGTGTGGCGGCAGTCTCACTATGCATTTATGCATCCCAGATTTATGAATGGGGTCCTGGTGGAAATCATAGATTGAGGCTTGTGCACAGGAACGTCCTGTCGGCAGATCCGATCTCTTCAGAAAGATTCCCTTTATATACTTCCAGGTTTGTGGTGGGAATAATGGATCGGGGAGGAACTTCCTGCAAGAAAGGCCTGCCCGATCTTGCTGGTTTATCGATTCTTCCATTCGGGTTTGCGTTTTTCCATAAAGGCCTTTATTCCTTCGTTCGCATCATGGGATTCCATGAGCTCTTTCAGATAGAGGCCTTCCATTCTCGGGAGATCTTCCCGGATTCCACGGAAGAAATCTGTCCTGACTGCTGCATTGGCAGTACGCAGAGATTCGGCGCTCTTGGGCAGAATGTGTTTTTCTATCCATTTCGTCGCGGCGTCCCACGCATCTGTTCCTTCGTCTGTGAGCACGGTAAGAAGGCCTATTCTCTTTGCCTCAGCAGCGTCAATAGAGCGGCCGGTCAGCGCCAGGTCATCGGCATAGGTTTGCCCCACTTTCTTGGGGAGCATCACCGAAGCCGGTGGCGGGAAAACTCCTAGAACGATCTCCGGCTGGCCGAACATGGCGGTACTGTCCGCCACTATGAAATTGCAGAATAGTGCCAATTCCATACCGCCACCAAGACACTGCCCCCGGACTATAGCCATCGTCGGCACCAAGAGCCTGGCCATGTCGTAGAATACCCCGTGAAAGGCCCTCAACATCATTGCGGCATTTTCTTTCGTGTGTTCCGGCACAGCTGCACCGAACGAAAAATGCTTTCCTTCTCCCTCGAACACTATCAGTTTAAGGTCTTTTTCGTTTGATAACCCGGCGAGAGTGCAGGCGATCTCTCCAAGCATTGCCGCTTCAAGAATGTTTGCCTTCGGAGCGTTCAGGGTAATCTTCAATACAGCCCCGTCAAAGTGCTTCTCGCATTTGATCAACCGGTTTTCCATTCTTTTTCCTCTCACGCGAACAGAGGCGATTGCAGAGGAAATGAGTCGTAATTTCCCATGCAATGCCTCTGAAAAGCAAAACGGATGGTCAGGGCTTATCCTTGGGGCTTGCCCATAATTTCAGCGAAGGTGTCCACGTTCATGGGAGAACCATCGGCGATGAGTTGACGCATACGAATGAAGTCAACTACATCCTTTCCAGTAATCTTCTTGGTATTGAAGGCGTTGAATCCCAAGAATGCTTCATAGCCCATGTTGGTCATCAACCAATGGCGGTTAGCAAGCTTGCTCTGATCCCAGAAGAATTTCTTTTTTGCACGAATGCCGTCAATGGCCTTTATGACACAACCAGGGAACAGATTCGCAAAGGTCCAAATTATCCTGTTTACTTCTTTGTCGAGGAGTTCGAAGTCCACGGGAAGCTCTTTTATCATTTCCCGTGCATCCTTTGCGGCCTGTCCAGTCTTAAGCTCGCCGTAGACTATTTCGCCATTCGCCACGTAATTGTCAGTGATAACAGTAGGATTCCGGATGAACTTGTCGCCCTGTTTGAGGACCGGAACCACTTTGGAGATCAGATTCTTGGCCTTCATCTTGTAGGCGCTCCACATTTCGCAGCTCACGCAGTTCCACATTGCATCTTCCATGGAAAGGAACCAGGGGAGAAAATCTGTAGAACCGCCGTCAGGGCTGGAACCATGCCGTGCTCCGGCCTGCCCGAAGATGGCGAGGTCACTGGAGATCGCCAAATCGCATGCCATACCTATTTCCTGACCGCCTGCAACTCTCATTCCGTTGACCCGGCAAACTACCGGCTTCTTGCAATTGAGAATGGAATCCACCATTCCATTGAACAGATCCATGTACTCGCCGTATTCATGGGGCCTGGCAGAATAGTACTCAGCATATTCTTTGGTGTTGCCGCCGGTACAGAAAGCTTTGTCTCCGGTTCCGGTGAACACAGCGGCTATAACCGAACGATCCTGGCTTGCGGCTGAAAAACCGGCTATTACACCCTTCACCATTTCAGTGGTATAGGAGTTGTACTGTTTGGGGTTGTTGAGCCTGATCCAAGCTACGTACAAGCCGGGACCTTCTTTTCCGCTGGGATCGGTGAGGGGTTTTTTCTCATAGACCGTGCAGGGCGCTTCAGCTCCCCAATGCTCGGAACCGATTAAAATGTGATCTCTCGTGTCGTTGTCCCTGGGCAACCATTCTAATGCCATATTCCGCTCCTCCTAAGGTTAAGGTTTGCTGAGGCTTATGGGGAATGACATTACCTCGATAATGATCCCCAGAAGCCATTATGAATTTCTTATTCTCTCATGGTCCCAGACTCTGCCTGGGAACCCAAGAGCCCTCAAACAAACAATATCAAGCTGCTCTTACACCCTTTCATAAGTGGGGTGTGGGGCGATTTCTGAGATGATATGATTCCGAGTCTCGGGAACTGCAAGAGACCCTCCACGGCTTTGAGAGCATCTCTCTCAAAACTATTTAACCGGTTCAAATGCATAAAAGACGCGAGGAATCTCGATAACTTCCCGACCCACTTCCTGAGGAACCGGGTCCACGTCGAACACGACCAATTTCACCTTATCACCGGGCTGTAATTCACCTTGCTTGCAGTTGATGATCCGAACGAAAAAGGTCCTTTTCCCATCCAAATCGAGGAGAGCATGTACCAACGGCGGCTTGCCAAACCCCAACGGTACGCCCACCATCTCTTCAGTATGGTCTATCACCGTGCCGACCGTGGGCCAATCAATCCATTCCATATTGGTGCTATAGCATTCCGGACACAAAAGCCTCGGCGGGAAAGGCTCTGCCCCACAGTCTTTACACTTTGTGGTTGTGAAGCGCCCCTGTTTCAGGTTCTCGTAAAAGGGGTGCATCTGATTGAATTCCTTGGACTCTTGAGGGAACAAGTCCATGGTTACCATATATTTTCCGGTGAGAACCGAGATTCCAGGCGTGTTCATGCGACCTCCCTTCCGTAGATGAGGACGGTATGAGCGGCTATAAATCCGCTGAGGTTGTGGGTTAAGCCGACCGTAGCTTTGGGAACCTGCTGAACGGCATCACCACGCAATTGCTTCATCACTTCAATTCCCTGGCGAATGCCGGTGCCACCGAACGGATGTCCACACCCGAGCAATCCTCCATCAGTGTTGGTGGGAACCTTGCCGCCGAAATCATTCTGTCCATCCGCTACGAAGAAGCCACCTTCTCCCTTCTTGCAGAATCCCAAGTCCTCCATCTCTATGATTTCGGAAATGGTAAAGCAGTCATGGGTCATGGCAACGTCAACGTCTTTGGGTTGTACCTTGGATTTTGTGTAGGCTTGATTCGCCGCAATTTTTAGCGCTTCCCATGTGGTCCAGTTCGGTATGTTCGCGGACATGTTGTTGACTGACGCTTGGCCGGTGCCGCGTATATAAACCAGCGGCTTATCGGTCATTTCCTTAGCTTTCTCTTCGGAAGCCAAGATCACCGCAGCCGCACCGTCAGTGATCGGGCAGCAATCGTACAGAGTCAAAGGCGAAACGATCATCTTGCCCGCCATTACTTCTTCCATGGTCACAGGAGTCTGGAACTGGGCCTTGGGGTTCTTTGCCGAGTTCCTGCGGTTCTTCACGGATATCACGCCAAGGTGTTCTTTCTTGGTTCCGTATTGCTTCATATGCTGTTTTGCCACCATGGCGAATACCGGCGGTGGAAGTCCGAGGCCTTGCGAACCGTCCCAGTCGTGATCGACGGAAGCAAGATCACTATAAAAA
>JACRDE010000595.1 GCA_016212935.1 Desulfomonile tiedjei
ATGATCTGGCTTTCATGATCCTTGTGACTCCAATCCTGGTCCCTGCGGTGCAAAAGCTCGGGTATGACCCGATGTGGTTTGGTGTGATGATTGGTATCACTTTGATGGTAGGATCAATTATACCTCCGGTTGCCATTAGTGTATTTGTTGTGAAGAACGTTACAGGAGAGCCTTTCAAGGTCATTTACGCAGGCGTAGTTCCTTTTCTTGCCAGTTTTGTCATTATCGGAGCGCTTCTCTTCATATTTCCGCAAATAGCCACCTTTCTGCCCAATATGATGCTGGGAAAGTGAGAAGGAAGTGCTTGGGGTATGGGAACTAGCCGTTCTTGCAGACAGCGTCGACTGAGCGGTCAGTCCACTAGGAGCAGTTGATGAGACTTGAGGAGAAAGTTGCGATTGTCACGGGTGCGAGTCGGGGTATTGGGAAGGCCATAGCCGTGGGATTAGCGCGCGAAGGTGCCAGCGTTGTCCTTGCTGCTCGGTCCGAAATTGCAAGGGCCGACGGACTCGCTGGTACCATCCACGAAACGGCCACAGCGATCGAGGAACTGGGCGGAAAGGTGCTTCCTGTCAAGTGCGACGTGACCGATGAAGCAAGCGTAACAGCCATGGTGAAAACCGCCATGGCCACGTTTCATCGCATCGATATCCTGGTCAACAACGCTGGTGTGGCTTTTTTTTATCCCATTGCCGAAACGCCCCTTAAGCGCTGGGAAACAGTGTTGAAGGTGAACCTGACCGGGGCATTTTTATGCGCCAGAGCGGTACTGCCGCTCATGGCAGACCAAAAGTCAGGAAGTATCATCAATATTTCTTCGCTTGCAGCCGACGAGAGGGACGGGGGTACAGTTCCGACGGGAGTTGCCTATGCGGTTGCAAAGGCCGGACTCGATCGCTTCACCTGGGGTCTGGCAGTGGAAGCGGGAAAGCACAATATAGCGGTGAACTGCCTGAAACCGAAGCAGCCTGTGGACACCGAGGGGATGCGGTTCTGGACGACGGATGGGGAGCGAAACGGATGGGCTTCAGCGGACAAGATGGTGAAATGCGGTGTTTTTCTGGCAGCTCAGGACGCATCCGGCGTCACTGGTACCGTGGCAACAGATGAGGAATTGAGCCTGTGGCACGGACTATGAGGAACACAGTGGCAGTATTGGTAATTCACTGGAGCAAAAATCAAGAAATAAATCAGGGCCGGATGACAAGGAATCAATTTCATACCAAAGGAGGGAATCCATGAGCAAGAAAGTCTTTCTAGCGGTATTCGCTCTAATACTATTGCATTCACTGATTCCACCGGAAATTCCAGCCCAGGAGATAATCAAATTCGGAGCCGTGCTCCCCCTTACAGGCGTGTTTGGCTTCGCCGGTACCGATACTGCCGTAGCATTCGATGATGCACTCACATTGATCAACGAAGAAGGCGGAATAAACGGAAAAAAGATCAAATGGGTTATTGAGGATGGCCAATACAAGTTGGATGTTGCCGTAGAGGCTTTCAGGCGAATCATGGAACAGGAAAAACCTCTGTTCATGTTCGGCGAAAGCACTGCATTGAGCAAAACGATGGCCAAAGATATCAATGAGCGGTACCAGGTACTTTATGCCTCTAGTTCCTTTTCCGCGGAACTAGCTCAATCACGCCTGAATCCACTTTCTTTCTTGGCAGGCCCTACTTACGGTGACATGTTTGCGATCTTACTTAAATACATCGCAAAAGAAAAGCCCGGCGCAAAAGTCGTCTTCTTTTGTAGTGATTCTGAATTCGGAAAAGATCCTCTTAAATACGGTCGTATAACGTGCGAGAAATTGAGGATCAAATTGGTAGGGGAAATACTCGTCCCTTTGGGTGTCAAGGAGATCACGGGCTACGTAGATCAGCTGCAAAACTATGAACCCGATTTTGTGATTTTCCAGGGATTTCTCTTCGATCCTATTCCAGCTGTAATCCAGAAGTGCAGAGAGCGAGGAATGAAAACTTCCTTTATGGGTACTTTCTGGAGCGCAACGAGAATGATTCTGGACAGACTTGGCCCCCTTGCGGAGGGGTACACCGTGGTGAATCCCTATATGTACTGGTGGAATGACGATGTCCCCATGATAAGGAAGATCAGGGCCTATAGCGAAAAAAAGTACCCGGACGTGAAATACAGAGACAATTTCTATATGCAAGGATTTATGGCTGCACTCATTGCCGTAGACTGTCTCAGAAGAGCCGATCGGGCCGGTGAATTGAATGGACCTGGTCTTATCAAAGCTCTCCGGACCACGGTGAATTTCGATAGCGGTGGCTTGTGTGCTCGTGCCACGATGAGGAACAACAGGTTGCCGGTAGGGAGAGTCTGGAAGGCAAATGTGGAGAAAAAGATCTACGAACCGGTGTCTGATTGGATCCAATTGGACCGCTACAATGAATGAATAGGAAAGGCTTCAATTAGCAACATATACCGATTGCCAAGAATAATGTCTGTAATCAGCGAAGTCCTGGAGAGATGGACGGCACGTGCGTCCGGGGAGAGACAAGCCAGGGAAAGGGGATAGCAAGAGGAAGCGGTTATTGGAGAAGTGATGTAGCGATCGTTCAGTTCAATGAAGTTTGCATAATGCAGTTGAAGACAAGATTAATGACCATTGGAAAAATGCAAAGGAGATAAGAAATGGCACTGAAAACACCGCAAGAATACATTGAAAGCCTTAAAGATGGACGGGTTGTTTACTGCAATGGTGAGAGAGTTCCGGATGTAACGACCCATCCTATTCTCAAGATCTGTCGCAACTGGATGGCAATGGATTATGTCTTGAATCAGGACCCGCGCTACCAGGACCTTCTGACGGAAAAAGACCAGGACGGAGAAAGGGTCAGCTTTGCTTTGATGCCGCAACGGAGTAGAGACGATCTCCTTCGGCTCCGCGAAATGGTGAAGCTGTGGGCCCGGGTATGCTTCGGAAAGCCCTCTGGGGCGAAGTTCGTCGCCAAGGATGGCTTGAATGCAGTAACCGTCGTCAGTCCTCGAATCGACAAGAAATACGGGACGAATTATGCAGAAAATGTTGAAGCATATCGCAGACACCTGCAAAAAAACGATCTTTCCTTCGCCATGGGCCTGACAGATGTCAAGGGCGACAGAAGCCTCAGGCCCTCTCAACAGAAACAGCACCAGGACTTTTACGTGAGAATTGTGGAAGAGCGCAAAGACGGCGTAATCGTCAGGGGCGCCAAGACCCACATCAGCCAGGCTCCTCTTTGTAATGAGATACTAATTGCTCCTTGTCGAGCCATGAGAGAAGACGATAAAGCCTACGCCCTTGCGTTTGGTGTACCGGTCAACGCCAAAGGGTTGACGCTGATTTCTGCGGAACCGGAAGTAAGCGAAGGAGTGAACCTCTTTGATCACCCCATTGCCGGCAGCATCTTTATCAACGATGCAACAGTCATTTTTGACGACGTTTTTATTCCCAATGAGCGACTGTTTTTGAAAGGCGAGTGGGAATTTGCCGGAGAGGTGGCCTACATGTTTGCCAACTTCCATCGCCTGAGCGCTGAGACGTACAAGGCCATGGAACTCGAGCTGTTTACTGGCGCTGCTGCCTTGATGGCTGATTACAACGGCATAGAGAAGGCGCCCCATGTTCGGGACAAGTTAACATGGTTGGCCATGTATACCGAAGCGGTGGAAACCCTGGGAAGAGCGGCCGTCGAACATTGCAGCAGCGAAAAGGACTCGGATCTTGTGTACCCGAATCCGCTGATTGCGAATATCTGCAAATTCTATTTTGCCGATAACTGGCACCAGGCCACAAAGTATATTCAGGACATAGCCGGAGGGATTGTGGCGACCTGTCCGTCTTCAAAAGACTATTTCAATCCAGAAACGCAAGCCATGCTGGAAAAGTATCTGGGCGGCAAGGCAGGCGTCCCTACAGAAGACAGGCTGCGAATGGTTAAGCTCGTCAGGGACCTGACCTCCTCGTACGAAGATGTGCTTACTATCCATGCCGAAGGATCGTTGGAGGCCCAAAAGCTTTCCATACTCCAACTGGCTGATTTTGACCGGTACAAGGCAGCGGCCAAGAGAGCAGCCAGAGTGGAAAACAAGCAAGGTCATCCAATATTTGACGAACTTCCTGCCTTTCCTCCGAGCTTATAGAGAAAGCCGGAAAGCTATTGGGACGAGGGCAGAGGGAGTTGATGAAAATGAAACGTGATTTCAAAATGCTGAAAGTGGAAATTCAACAGGGAATTGCAGTGCTCCGAATGGATAATCCACCTGTGAACCAATTGTCCGAGCACTTCTCCGGAGAAATTGCGGAGGCTATTACCGGTGCCTTTCAAGATGCGGAAGTGAAGGCAATTGTTCTGACAGGAACAGGAAAAAACTTCATTGCAGGGGCCGACCTCAAGGAGATCTATAGACTAAAGGAAAAGGAGCCGCTTTTCCGTAAGGTAAAGACCGCGGCGGATTTCCTCAATCAAGTCGAGTTGGGGCCCAAACCCGTCATCGCTGCAATCAACGGAAATGCGCTCGGAGGAGGACTGGAGACCGCCTTGGCCTGTCATTACAGGCTAGCCTCGAAAGGTGTAAAGCTCGGTCTACCCGAAGTTCAAGTCGGGCTGATACCTGGAACGGGCGGCACGCAGCGTCTGCCTCGTCTAATCGGTTTGGTGAATGCGCTGGAGATGATCACCACCGGTAATCCCGTCACTGCGGAGAAGGCAGAGTCCAGGGGACTCGTTGATGAAGTGATCGAACCCGAGAATCTGGTGCCAGCTGCAGTGGCCGCAGCTCAAAGGTTCATTTCCCGCGAGATCTCGCTCAATAGCAGAAGAACCCGTTTCAAATACAATAGACTGCCCAGCACGGGCGAACTAAAGGCAGTGGCAAACAGCGCGAAAGCCACAGCCGTGACAAAATCTAAAGGTTACATCGCACCTGTCAAGGCGATTGAGGCAATGGGAAAAGGGCTGTCTTTCGATATAGAAGCCGATATCGATCGTGAGATACACCTGTTTTGTGATTGCGCTCTCTCTGATGTTGCCAAGAACCTGATAGGAACATTCTTGAACACACGAGCGGCAGGCCGACTGCCTCGAATAGAGGGGATTCAACCTGATAAGATCAAGAAGGTGGTAATGCTTGGCGGTGGAGTCATGGGGTCAGGGATCGTCCATCTACTGCTCACATCCGGCTTTGATACAGTCCTGTGGGATATCAGCCAAGATGCTTTGCAAAAGGGCATGGCATCGATACGAAAGACCTTTGATTATCCCATTAGGAAAAAGATGCTCAAGCAAACCGACTTGGAATCCATGATCGAGAAACAGTTGAGCACGACGACCTCTTTGGAGGACGCCAAAGATGCGGACCTGATCATCGAGGCAGTGCTGGAGGATATGAAGGTCAAGCAGGAGATATGGAAGAAGCTCGATGCATTCTGCAAGCCCGAGACCATATTTGCCACCAACACTTCGGCCCTGCCCATTACCGAAATTGCATCAGTACTGACCGATCCGGGTCGAATGATCGGCCTGCATTTCTTCAATCCTGCCCAGCGCATGCAACTTCTTGAGATCATTTGTGCCGCCAAGACTTCAGATGAGACTCTGGCAACATCTGTTGCCTTTGCAAGAACTATCAGGAAGACACCAATCGTAGTTAATGATGGGCCCGGTTTTTACTTATCCAGGCAGCTCATAACTTTGCTTGGCGGGTCAGTATATCTGGTCGCTGATGGTGTGGACGAGAATCAAATTGAAATGGCCGTGAAGGATTTCGGAATGCCCATGGGGCCCGCTGAGCTTGACGATCTAACGGGCATAGATATCGGTTACCACGTCAAAAAGACTTTTGAGCAGAAACTCGGAGACAGATACAAGATTCACCCCCTGACGGAACTCATCTACCAGACGGGCTGCTACGGGAGAAAGACCGGGAGCGGCTATATGGATTACTCTGGAGATCGTCCTGTCCCGAACAAAAAGGTTGTGGAGGTAGTGCAAAAGTACCTGCGCGACAACGGTATTTCTCCGAAGCAGGTTTCCGACCAGGAGATAATCGACTCAATGCTTGCCCTGGCAATCAATGAAGCGGCCCTGATGATCGAGGAAGGGGTATGCGACCGACCGCAGGACATGGATTTGGCCATGATATACGGTGCCGGTTTCCCACCATACAGAGGCGGGATACTCCGTTACGCCGACAAGTGGGGTTCTGCGAATGTGTACGAGAAATTGGTCGAGCTTGAGAACCGGTACGGATCGCGGTTCAAACCGGCTGCACTTATCAAGGAAATGGCCAATTCGGGAAAGAAGTTTTATCAGGATTAGTACAAACATTGCGGGCTTGGCTTCGGGTTGGAGTCGTCATAAGCGCGAGAATGACCAGCGAACCAAACTAGCCAAGCTCTGAAATACACAGGAGCCACAGATGAGAGAAGTAGTAATAGCAGGATATCTCAGGACCGCTCAATCCCGATCCCGGCCCACAGATCCATCCAAAGACTGGTTCGGCAGAATGAGAGCTGATGAGCTGCTTGCTAAGGTAATGCCTGAACTCGTCAAAAGAAGCGGAATCGATGCCGGAGAGATTGACGACTTTATCGTGGGCTGCGCCCAGGCGGTAGGGGAACAAGTAACCTTCGGAGGCCGTTTCTCGATCTTTATGGCCAACTTTCCGTACACAGTCCCGGCCAAATTGGTGGACCAACAGTGCGGCTCTTCCATGGCCGCCATACATATGGGGTTCCTGGAAATAGCCACAGATAATGCGGACATCGTTATGGTAGGCGGCATGGAAAATATGTCGAGGGTCCCAATGGGGGGGGCTACGACGGACAGTGGATTGGCAGCTCCCAATTTGGCCCTGTTTACTGCTCCCGAGTACCGGCACTGGGAGATGCAAACAACCATGAGCATGGGGCTGACAGCCCAGAAGCTTCTGTCGCAGACGGACTTCACCCGGGAAGATATGGACAAATGGGCCCTGCGGTCTCACCAACTAGCCGAAAAGGCGATCCAGGAAGGCTTTTTCGACGGTGAAATCATGCCTATCGAGGTTGAGCAGGCGGACGGCTCGATCATGACTGTGAAGCGAGATCAAGCTGTGCGGGGAGACACGACTCTGGAAGCTCTCGCAAGATTAAAGCCCGCTTTCAACGAAGGTCACCAGATTACCGCCGGGAATTCCTCGCCTGTCAATGCCGCAGCCTCCGCAATGATTCTGATGTCTAAAGAGGCGGCCCACGCAAAGGGAATCAAACCTTTGGCAACCATAAGATCAATAGGGTTCGCAGGTGTTAACCCTACGATTATGGGTGTCGGACCAGTACCGGCCAGCAAGAAGGCGCTACGTAAGGCCGGTTTGGAAGTCCAGGCCATTGATTTCTGGGAAATAAACGAGGCGTTTTGTATTGTGGCTCTGAATTGCATCAAGGAACTGGGAATCGATCCGGAGAAGGCAAACGTGATGGGCGGTGGCACCGCAATCGGTCATCCTATGGGAGCGACAGGAATCCGTCTCGTCGGAACTCTGGCCCGCGTGCTACAAGAGAAGGGTGGCCGGTACGGCTGCGCCAACGCTTGTATTGGCGGCGGCCAGGGGGTGGCAACAGTCATCGAGCGAACGCCTTGAAAAAGTTCTTGCACTGGTGAGGGTTCTTTTCGTGATGGCGAAAAAATGCGATAGTGATGGCAACGAAGTTCGTTTATCTATCACGAGAAAGAATGAGGTGCTGGGCCTGGGAAAAAAGTGCGCCGTTAAGGAATTGATGATCCACACAGCCACCGATCTGTTGTGCGGTGCGGGCGTTGATCCGCTTCGATAAGGGCCATAGTAAAGAAGCAAGAGTGATCGATTCGACGCTCTGGATCCAATCGAGGCCTGGTGACAGCATAGTTGGGAGAAGAAAATGGATAGAGAAATCCTCAAGGGAAAAAGAATCCTAATAGTAGACGATGAACCTGATGTTCTGGACACAGTGTCGGAAGTCCTCGATACTTCGACAGTCGTCACGGTGGGAAGCTTTGAAGAGGCCCACGCATTAATTGCCAAAGAATCCTTTGACCTGGTCGTCCTGGACATAATGGGTGTAAATGGATTTGCTCTGCTCGAGGCTTGCCGAGCGAACAAGTTGCCGGCAGCAATGTTGACTGCCCATGCGATAAACGTAGAAAGCCTCAACGTGGCAGTTAAGCTGGGAGCCGTGTCATTCCTCCCCAAAGAGGAGCTTGACCGGTTGCCTGAACTTGTAGCCGAAATACTTGAGGACTTGGCGAAAGGGGAGACTCACTGGGCCAGACTATTCAAGCGACTGGGCCCTTTTTTCAAAGAGAGATTGGGCGTTCTGTGGGAAGACGAGGATGAGAAAAAGAAGTTCCCGCGAACCTTCTATTACTGATTTCTTGCTCCAAATGCCCAAAAGGAGAAGCGCATATGGCAAATCTTTTGGTCGATGAGCGCGACTTGAAATTTGTGCTCTATGAACAATTGAGTATTGAGAATCTCTGCAAAGCAGACAAATATTCGGAGTTTTCTCGAGAAACCTTCGACATGATGCTTGATGCAGCACAAAAACTTGCCGAGAATGAACTCTGGCCTGTCAACGCCATTGGGGACAAAATCGGTGTACGACTTGAAGACGGTCAGGTACGAGTTCCCGAATCCTTTCATAAAGCCTATCGGCACTACTGTGATGGAGGATGGTTCGGGCTCTCGGTGGACCCTAAACACGACGGCCAGGGATTTCCAATCTCCTTGGCCGCAGCGGCCATTGAGTTGTTCGCAGCCGCAAACCTGGGATTCATGGGGGTCCCGGGCCTTACTGTGGCAGCAGCCCGAGTGATTCAGGTATTCGGTTCCGACGTGCAGCGGGAGACTTACATGAGAAAGATGTACGCCGGCGAGTGGGGAGGCACCATGTGCTTGACAGAACCCCACGCTGGAAGCGATGTAGGCGCACTGAGAACCACTGCAACAAAGAACCCGGATGGAACGTATTCCATCGTAGGCAACAAAATATTTATTACCTACGGTGATCATGATCTCGCAGAGAATATCGTTCACTTGGTTCTCGCCCGCGTCAAAGGGGCCCCTCCTGGAACTAAGGGCATAAGCATTTTCATAGTCCCAAAGAAGCGACTTGAAAACGGGACCCTCGCGGACAACGATGTGACCACGGCGGGAATTGAGGAAAAGATGGGCTTGCATGCGTCGCCCACGTGCGCGCTCAATTTCGGGGAAAAAGACAATTGTCTCGGGTATCTAATCGGTAGAGAAAACTCGGGCATGCCGATCATGTTTCAAATGATGAATGAATCTAGACTCGGCGTTGCGCTTCAGGGGCTTGCTCTTGCCAGTGCCGCGTATATGCAGTCTTTGAGATACGCACAGGACAGGGTTCAAGGACCTCACTTCGCGGCCATGAAGGATCCCGCCGCGCCGAAAGTATCCATAATTGAACACCCGGATGTCCGTCGCATGCTCATGTGGATGAAAAGTGTTACCGAGGGTATGCGCTCATTGCTCTACTTCGTTGCTAATTGTGAGGATATGGCGAATGTCGCAAAAGATGACAACGAGGTGTCCAAGTATAAGGGGCTAATTGATCTCCTGATCCCGGTGTGCAAAGCCTGGAGCTCTGACGTCGGTTTCAGGGTCACTGAGCAGGCTGTGCAGATTCACGGAGGATATGGATACTGCAGCGAATATCCCGTAGAGCAATTCTTAAGAGATATTAAAATTACCTCGATATACGAGGGCGCGAATGGTATTCAAGCGCTGGACCTTGTCGGTCGCAAACTTTCGATGAATCAAGGAGCTCTCTTCAAGAATTTCTTGGCCATTATGGAGGAGACATCGGCAAAATCACGACAAAATCCGCGACTTCACAGGATCGTGGATCTATTCGATGTAGCAAAGTCTCAATTGGTCGAAGCGACGGTCTATTTCGCCACGAAAGCTATGTCTGGAGAAACTACGATCCCTGTATTGTACGCCACGCCCTATCTGGACCTCTTTGGGGACGTGACGATTGGATATATGCTTTTGTGGCAAGCTGAGATCGCTGATGGAAAACTACAGGACATCTATGAAGAAGCTGGTGCCAACACGACAGAAAAGAAAAACGAACTTCTGATTGTCAACAAAGAGGCGGCATTTTATCGCGGCAAGATAGCATCCGCTGAGTTCTTCTCAAACAGTGTTCTCTCACTCGCAAAGGGAAAAGCTAGCGCTATAATGAGCGGAGAGCTGTCGGCTGTAGAAATACCCAGAGAATGCTTCCTTAGATCCTGAATTGGGTTATTATATCAAGTTGCGGTGAATACTCCGAAAAAGGAACAGAGGGGTACTCCTCGTAGCTTTATCAAGTCCTGAATTGCTCCAGAACGTGGATGATGCTCAACACAACTTGATTAGCCGGTGTGAGGATGCCATAAAGCTTGCCGAGATCTACCACCTTTCCGGCAAAAGTCTCAACCTCCGTTTTGCGTCCCGCCTCAATATCCTGTAACATCGAAGTCTTGCCTTTGGGAGACAGGGTTTTGAGAACGGCGAACCAATCGTTGAGATCTCCCTCCCCCAGGTTTACGCCAACGTGCCGGGCAAGAATCAGGACCTCGCGCATCAGCGTTTCCATCAATGTCTGAGCGTCCGCAGACGATTGAAAGACCCCGTAGGGTACACGCATCACTGCCGACGCCTGGTTGATCCCTACATTGATCATGAACTTCCACCACAGCATACGTATCATGTCGGTGGGTGTTTCAGATACAATTCCTGCTCGCTCAAACGCTTCCTGGACTTGCCGGACTCGTTTCGTCGGAACGGAATTATCAGACTCGCCAAAATAGATTTTGCCCGGATTGGTATAGGTGATCGAGTTTCCCTGACGAAGGGCGTCAATACCCACAGCAATGGCATAGAGCACCTTGTCCATGCCATAGACAGAGCCAAGGTATTCTTCGCTGTCAAGCCCATTCATTACCGAGATAAGAATCGTTTGGCCGCCGACCAGGTTTTTCAAATCATGGACCGCGTCTGGAAGGTGGTGGTTTTTGAGGGCCACAATAACAAGATCAGCGGGCTGGGCGCCTTCATCAGGGTGAACGACTGGAATTGAATAGTGTTGCCCGTTGACCACCAAACCGTCCGCTTTCAGTAAATCATACCGTTGATCCCTAGCAACTAATACAGTTGAAAATACTGACGGATTGTAAAACTTGGATGCATAGAATGCACCCATTGCCCCTGCGCCAAGGACTGCGATATTTTTGATCTCCTTCAATGTTTCCTCCAGTCTGATTTGTCAGTGGCCGACTGATTTTTTTCCACGCCTGGGTTCCAGTGAATGGTACACACAGGAAACTTTCATTCAAGCATTTTGTCTTACTTCCCTTAGCAAGGGCAGGCGGTAGCTAGTGGGACGGATACTATCAGAATTGTGCGAAGCCTTCACCGGACCGCATAGCTGGCTGGTTCAAATCTCATAATTCACATGCAATGTTGCCATCTTAAATTGATCCTCATTCTGACCGGCGGCGGGCGACACTGACCGAAACAAGAACGATCAAAAAGGTGCCGAATATTGAGCCCACGATTGAAGGGGCGAGGGCCTTGTGTCCACGGGTGACGTGCAATGGATGACCGCCGGGAACGGGATCATTCATCAGGAATTGCCCAAAGGAGAAGACTGAAAATGGAAGATGTTGTGAAAATTCTAGGATTTGCGGGAAGCTTGCGCAAGGGATCCTATAACAGGTCTCTTTTGCGAGCCGCTCAGCAACTCGTTCCAAAAGGTGCCGAACTTGAGACTTTTGATCTGGATGGGATGCCATTCTTTAACCAGGACTTGGAAAATGAGCCCACGGACAAGGTTAAGGAATTCAAGGCGAAAATTAGAGCCGCGGACGCCATTCTTATTGCCACACCGGAATATAACTACTCTATCCCCGGCGTCCTGAAAAATGCCATCGACTGCGCTTCCAGACCCTACGGAGACAATGCGTTCGAGCATAAGACCATCGCCATCATGGGGGCATCAATCGGAATGGCCGGGACTGCCAGAGCCCAGTACCATTTGCGGCAATGCTTTGTCTTTTTGACTTGCTTTGCTCTGAATCAGCCAGAGGTCATGGTTCCCTTTGCCCAAGACAAGATTGACAAAGACGGCAACGTCACTGATGAGAAATCCCGAGAGAAGATCAGGGAACTATTAGAGAATCTGGTGGCCTGGACCCGGAGACTGAAGGGGTAGCTTCAAATCCGAACCCCGTATTGACTGGCTTCAAACCCATCATCATAGGTTCCTCCGAGGTAATGGTTGCATTGAGGACTGTCAAATCTCGGAACTTACGGCAATGACATTCTTTTGGTGTACCGCGCGGCCAAGGAATAGTGAGTGTTTTCAGTCGAACCGCATAGCGGTTACTATGTCAAGACGGCTCGCCACCCGGGAAGGATAACTGCCTGCCAGGAAACCAATTGCCGTAGTGATACAAAGATCTAAGAGAACGCTAACGGAAAGAACGTAGACGGACATCTCAAGACCGAAAAGTTGTTTCAGCGCCAGGGAAACCAATATCCCAAGGAAACCTCCCAAGCTTCCTGAAATGAGGCTAACTAGTACGCACTCTACGGCAAATTGAGACCTGATAGTCGAATCCGTCGCGCCCAGAGCCTTTCTAAGGCCTACTTCCCTGGTCCTTTCCTGGACAGCCGAGAGCATGACGTTGGTCAGCCCCACCTTGCCTAGTATGAAGACAGTAGCCAAAGCAGCATAGCTGAACATTGTCACTAAGAACATTATCAGGTTCACGCGTTCCAGGCGCGATGCATGGTATCTCACCTTTATTCCATCCTCATACCCGGGATGGGATGCCTTTAGCACAGCCTCAAGTTGGCTGCGCACACTTTTCACTTTTTCGAGACTCTCCACCCTCACTTGCATTGAAGTAAATTGGCGGAGATGTCCTATATGGCGCGCGGCAAGAGAGAGGGGGATGAAAACTGATCTGCAGATCTCAGTATTGGCCGGGCCGCCCAATATTCCGATAACCGTGTATGTGTAAGAACCAACATACACCGTCTTTCCTAAGGGATCGGTAATACCGAAAATCTCCGGCACGAGTTCCTCGTGCAAGACGCACACAGCAGATCGTTTGGCTACATCAGACGCATCTATCAGTCTGCCGCGATGAAGGTGCGGAGATATGGTTTCCCAGTAATTTTCATCCACGCAGGTCATTTGCAGCTCACGGGCCTCGGTTGCTTCATGTCCTTGCGAAGCCTTCAAATTTCGTTCTGTAAATCTTATGGGGGCCACAAGCATCACATGAGGGAGTTTCCTCAGTCTTTCAGCATCCCGCGACAGGTACTCTCCAAGGTGCCAGGGAGTCCTGCGGTCTTCCCAAAGAGTCGACAATACGCTGGCTCCGCCAATCAATTCAAGGTTCTCCGAAACTTTGCTTCGCACAGAGTCTGCCAGTGTTCGAATCATTATGAAACCGACGGTACCAAGGACAATGGCTATCATTACGGTCCTGTAACGACTCTGATGCCTTTTGACCATTCGCCATGACGTGCTTAATAGATCGTCTAGTCTCATGAGTGTCTCGTTTCGCCAATCACGAATCAAATAGGCTGGTCTGTACTCAAACCAACCAAACGACGAATCCTCAAGATGCAGTTGAATGATAGCGATGAGCGTTCAAGCCAGTAGCCTTTGAGGATCGAAGATGTTACGGTTTCCGGCAAGTCCCTTCCTTTATGAACTGCACCGCCTGATTTTGCTCCAGAAACGCGCCAGAAACAGTGGTCGGCGATGTCGCTTTCTTGACTGCGCACAAGAGTGAAACCTTTTGTCCGAGTAACTGCAATCGTTGCTAGGTCAGCACTACGTCTGACTTCCAAAATAAGAGAGCGCACAATTCCCATATTGCCATGAGTAAGGCTTGCCCGCAAGGCGACCCCGTCATTCCATTCTCATTGCGACGGCAGGATTGAGCCGCGCCGCTGCCCTGGCAGGAAATATCCCGGAAACGATACCGGCCAGTCCTCCGATTGTAACCGCAGCCATCACGGCCAATTGATACTTTTGAAAATCGATGCCCTGCTTTATTGCCGTCTCAGAGACTATCAGGACAATTGCCGACCCCAGGAATACACCGACTATGGCACTCACTAGACCAACAATGACTGACTCGATGATGAATTGAGCTATAACATCGGTATCCGATGCTCCAACTGCTTTCTTGAGGCCTACTTCGTAAGTACGTTCTTTTACCATCGATAGCATCACGTTAATTATTCCTATTTCGCTTATAATTAAAGTAGCAACCACCGCTGCATAAACGAACAACGCAAAAATGTGCATGATGTTCTTGATAATCATTACTCTCTCTTTATCTAGAACCACGCTGTATTTATAAAGGGGCTTCTTGGATTCCAGCATTGAAGTTATGTCCTTATGCACCCTTTCTACGCTGTATATGTCTTCTGGCAAAACCGTCAGACGCCTTATGGAGTAGAGTCCCGTCAATTTGTTTCTTGCAACACTTATGGGTAAGATTACTGTTTCTTCAAGAGTGTGATCGTCAGGATGGCCAAGAACACCTACAACTTGAAAAGCTATTCCCGAAATAATTATTGATTCACCCAAAGGCGAAACGTTTTCCGGAAACAACCAATCTTTTACGTCATTACCAATCACGCAAACATTCTGCGCATTTTCCGTATCGTAGTGCGTAAGCTGTCGGCCCTGCACGATAGGCATGTGCGCGGCCAACTTGAAGAAGTCCGCATTGACCCCCATGACTCTAACGCCAAAGTATTCCTTACCGCGATAAGTCGCGTCAAAGTGTATTTGTGTGGGCCACCACGAGTACACAGTTGGAGAGGCAAGGATGACCCCGGGAATCTTCTGAATGTCCTTCAAATCTTCGTCGGAAAAATATCTTGGATCGTCCGGATACTCAAGGGAAACGAGCGGGAGGGTCAGCTTGATAAGACTAGCGCTTCCCAGAAGAGACAGGTTGCTCCCAAGGCTTTTCTGGATCAGATCTCCAAGAGTATACACGATTATTAGAGAGGCAATACCGAGGGTGGCCCCAATCAGCGGAGCCCTGTAGCGTCTCCGTGTCCTAATTATCTGACGAGAGGCCATCATGGCTAAGTCACTCAGCATCATGATGAAAAACCTCCGTCAGAAAAGAATTGCTCGAAACGTCGTGGAAACCCTCGCTTATGACATGTCGACCTGTGCACTCGCAATCGTGTCTCCCCCACGTCGCAACATTGAGTTCGTGGAATATATCCGAACATATCACCGATTCTGTTCGTCTTCAGCATGTCTCTTACGGCATGTGACTGCGAAGCCCGAATGTTCTGCAATATAGCCCTTGCCCTTAAATTAGTAAGACTATCATCCGCTTTCGGATTAGTCAATCCCTCCTGGGGCTCAAAGGCAGTCATTCAGTCAAGGTCCGGGGAAACGCTCGCAGCGTACCGTTATTGCAAGGACTGTCAGTACGAAGAAACCTCCAGCACGGCAAAGGGCATGTCGGCGGTGCGCAACCTCATGCTTTACAGGAGAAATCGATTTGGTACTTCCGTAGCG
>JACRDE010000596.1 GCA_016212935.1 Desulfomonile tiedjei
GATTCAGGTGATTTTCAGAGACGGCCGGAAAGTACTGATCTGCAATAAAAAGACTTGATGGAATAGCTCGAATTACGATAGCACTTAATACGAGGGGGAATTTTGGGATTCCCCTAATTGTCTACTTTGAATCGCCGCCAGCTCTGAGTGCGCGGTTGAAGGCCCAGCGCTCCAGCTTTTTGATTTCTTCTTTCATCGTGGTAGAAAGTGGCACTATGCTTTCAAGAGCGATGTAAAGGTCGTTCTGGGTAACGTCCCTGTTTTCGCTAAATGCTCTGAACAGAGCGCCGATCACCCCCTGCTCGATTTCCGCTCCATTGAATCCTTCGGTCACTTTTACCAGAGGAGTGTAATCAAACAAGTTTAGAGGAACGTTTTTCCTGGCCAGGTGGATGCGGATAATCTCCATTCGGTCAGTGTCAGACGGCAATTCCACATAGAAGAGTTCGTCGAAACGGCCTTTACGAAGAATTTCCGGCGGAAGCAGTTCGATGTTGTTAGCCGTAGCACCTATGAACACTGGTGATGTCTTTTCTTGCATCCATGTGAGAAAAGTTGCGAGGACGCGTGAAGCGGAGCCACCAAGGCTCTTCTGGCTTGCATTTGCGATTCCTGCCTCAATCTCGTCAATCCATAGGACGCACGGCGCAGAGGCCTCGGCTGTTTTGATAACCTTTCTCAGGCATTCTTCCGGACTACCCTGAATTCCGTCATAAACCCGGCCCATATCAAGCCTGAGCAAAGGCAATCGCCAGAAGGCAGCAATAGCTTTGACGCAGAGACTTTTCCCGCAGCCGCTAATTCCCATCATGAGGACGCCTTTGGGGAAGCTCAGGCCATATTCTCTGGCTCGCTTGGAAAAGATGTCATGGCGCATGAATAGCCACTTCTTGAGGGTCCCAAAGCCGCCGAGATGGTCGAATTCCATTGGCTGTGTGAAAAGTTCGAGCAGACCGCTCTTCCTGACGATCTGTCGTTTCTCCTCGAACAAAAGGTCTATGTCTTGCGCACTTATGCCATGCTTTCCTGACAGAACTTTCCTGAACGCCTGCTGGACCTGCTGGCTGGTGAGACCTGCACCAGCTTTGATGAACAGGTCTCTCGCCTCGTCGGTGAGAGCTGCCTTTAGGTGGTCTCGGTATTTTTCTCTGGAGATGACCTTCTCAACAATCTTTTCGATTTCATCCGGTGACGGAAGCGGCACATCCACCAGTACCACGTCGCTTTGGATCTCTGGCGGTATTTCCAGAACAGGCGAAATGAGGAAAATGGTCTTGTATGTGTGTTCGATTCTCTTGGAGGCGTCCTTCAGCTTCCTGATTACAGGCGGATTATCTCTCAGGAATACGTGCACGTCGTTAATCAGGAGGAACGCGGTTTCATTGAGGTTCATAAACCAGTCCAATGCATCCATGATCGAAGGATTAGGAAGGACCATCTCATCTTCAAGTGTCACACCCGTCGTGCAAGCCCATACGTAGGTTCTCAGGGGCGGTTTGAATGCTGCAGCAAGGGATTTGATCTCTCCTTCAACCCGTCTGTCTTCCTCTGTGACCAGATAAAGGAGCGAAGTCTTGGCTACTACCATGTCCTTGAGAATCGACTTGAGCCCCTGGGCTTCCTTTTCAGCCATTTCACTTCCTCTAAGAGCGCGTGTTTCCGGACGAACCTGTCAGGACCAAGATTCAGTTGGGGAATCCGAGCCTATGCCGAAAACTATCTCGTCGTTTAATAGATATTCCTGGAGAGATTTAATATGTCACAGAATTTTGATCTTGTCCATCGGTAATAGCCGAGACAGGCAGAACAGTGCGACCAAGAATAGGGCATGCAGAAAACTGATAAAGCGGTGAGCTAGATTCCCAAATAAGCTTCCTTTATGTGGTCGTTGTTCAAGAATTCATTACCGGTGCCAGAAAGCGTTATGCGGCCGTTTTCCAGGACGTATGCCCGATCGCACATGGTCAGAGTGTGTTTTACGTTTTGCTCTACCAACAGAATCGTGACGCCTTCCTTGTTTATCATTTGCACTATTCTGAAGATGTCCATTACCAGGATGGGAGCGAGACCCAGAGAAGGCTCGTCCAACATGAGCAATTTCGGTAGGGACATCATACCCCGACCAATCGCAAGCATCTGCTGTTCACCGCCGGACAGGGTGCCGGCGTTCTGGCGCTTTCGTTCATCCAGGCGAGGGAACAGTTCGTAAATCCGTTTCATCGTCTCTTTGCGCTTGGCTTTGGCTTCCGGCGTGAGCGAGCCTATTATCAGGTTTTCTTCCACAGTCATCTCTGGGAAGAGCCTGCGGCCTTCGGGTACGTGAGCCACGCCGAATTCAATCACCTTATGGGACCGCACCTGATCCAGACGAGAGCCCTGAAATTCAATCGATCCGTTAGCCAGTTTGAGCAGGGACGATACGGCCTTCAAGGTGGTGGATTTGCCCGCGCCGTTCGCTCCGAGCAAAACGACGATTTCTCCTTCTTTCACCTCGAAAGAGACGTCCCACAGTATCTGCAGATCGCCATAGAATACGTCTAAATGCTCAACCTTGAGCACGATAGTCCTCTCCCAGATAGGCCGCAATAACCTCAGCATTGGATGCTACTTCGGCCGGGGTCCCCTAGGCAATTACCATGCCGTGGTTAATGGCAAGTATCTTGTCTGAAATTGACATGATCACCCTCATGATGTGTTCCACTATTACGATGGTGATCCCTGAATCTCTGATTTTCTTGATGATCTCTATAGCCTGTTCCACCTCTGACGGGTTCAAACCGGCTGCGGTTTCGTCCAAGAGTAGGAGCTTAGGCTTTGTAGCCAGAGAACGAGTGATTTCAAGCCTTTTGCGCATCGCAATCGGAAGGCTCTTGGCAAGTTTGTCTTTATACGCAGTCAATCCGCAGAATTCAATCGCCTCTTCGGCAACAGCGACAGCGTCTTGTTTTCTCCTGACGCGGAGGAAAGCCGACGCAATCACATTATCGAGGACGCTCATTCGCTTCAGAGGCTTCACTATCTGAAAGGTGCGGCCTATTCCTCGCTGGCAGATCTGGTGAGTTTTCAACCCTGAGATCTTTTGGTCTTCAAATAAGATCTCGCCCTTCGTCAAAGGAAAATACGCGTTGATCAGATTGAAAATCGTGGTCTTACCTGAGCCGTTAGGGCCAATCAACCCGTAAATTTGGCCTTGCTCCACCTTGAAGCTCACTCCGTTTACCGCTGCGAGCCCGCCGAAGAACTTACTGATCTTTCTTGCTTCAAAATACGCCATCAAGCAGTTTCCCGTTTCCAGAACAACAAAGTCTTCCTTAGGGTGCTCCAATCGCCCACTACTCCGTTGGGCAAGTAGAGAATAACGAAAATCACTAGCAGTCCGAAGCTCAACACGTGGGCTTCACTGACGTACTTGGTCACGGTCGCCATAACCGGCCAACCAGTAGCTTTTCCGAGCTTAACAAGAAGTCCGAATCCTCCGCTTCGGAACACTTCTTGAATCGCGACCATGATGAACGCGCCCATGGCGGGTCCGTACACAGTGCTGACGCCTCCCACAATGCCGACCAGAATCGCCATGATGGATATGTCGTGAAGGGAAAAGACCACTTTGGGATCAATGAACCCCATGTAATTCGTGTACAGGGCTCCGGCCAATCCTATGACGCAAGCTGACAGACACAGGGAAATCATCTTGTAATAAACAGTGTTTATTCCCATGCTTTCAGCAGCGTCCTGATCTTCGCGGATCGAAACAAAATAGTACCCAAGCCGTGACCTTGTTACCACGTCGATCATTATCACCGACCCTGCGGCAAGGGCCAATGCTATATAATAATAAGGTATTTTTGAAATGAAAGTCTGCATCACCAGTATGCCGACCATGCCTTCTGTCAAAGACTCCCATATTGTCGCTATGTGCCTAAATATCTCGTTCAGAGCCAGTGTGGCCAGGGCGAAGTATGGTCCCCTGAGCCTGAAACAAATCCATCCGAAGGGAAAGGCAATCAGTACTGCAACCAGTCCGCCTAGAGGTAAGCCCCACCACGCTGAAACGTCCAGTTTACTTAGCAGCAGCGCAGCAGTATACGCGCCAACGCCAAAAAACGCCGCCGCTCCGAACAACACCTGCCCAGTATAACCCGAGATCAGGTTCCAACCCGAACCAATGGCAACCCACAAGAGAACCAGTATCATCAGATGCTGATAGTAAGCATCCGTAACCACCAAAGGAAACAAGATCAAAACAATCAGAAGTGCAAGTGGAACGTAAACTCGCTTCATGTGACCCTTAAACCTTGGTCAGGCGCTTGAAGCCGCCGGGTATAAATATGAGGACGAGCAGAAAGAGGATCAGCCCGATCATGTCTTCGAAATCCATGCCTATGTACGTCGCGCCGAAAGCCTCGGCCAGCCCCAATGCTACTCCGCCGAATATGGCCCCCACAGTGGAACCCAGACCGCCAAGTATGGTTATGACGAACGCTTTGCGAGTAAAAGGTCCCCCGATATCCGGGAAAAGATAGTAAATCGGCAGAAGCAGACTTCCGGCTGCAGCCACAAGAGCGGCCCCGAGGCCCATGGTAACTATCTTGATCTGCTCCGCATTGATACCCATGATCTCGGCTGCTTCGCCATCCTGTGAAACCGCTCGAATGGATCGTCCGAGATCCGTCTTGATCAAGAAGACAAATAGACCAACGGTCAGCGAGCATGCAAATATGAATGCTATCATAAGGGCCACAGAAAAAGAGATACCGCCGATGTGGATCGCTGCAGTGGAATAGGAAGTTTTCACAGAAAGGTAATTCGACGTGAAAATGAATCTAGCTATTTCCGTGAGCACCATTCCTATTCCGACAGTCATAAGTACTTGGTTTTCCGGGAGGATGGACTCCACTTTCATCAGCGGATTCAAAAGAAACATCTGGATGAAAACGCCCAAAAGAAAAAGCGATGGCATACTGATCAGAAGGGTTGCGTAAGGGTCTAGTCCTATGTAATGAAAGAAAACGTAGGTAATGTACATAGCCACCATCATCATTTGGCCGTGGGCCAAGTTGATGATGCCCATGACTCCCATGATCAGAGTCATGCCGATCCCGATCAAGGCGTAGAGTCCGCCTTTCAGGATGCCTGCCACTAGGGTTTGCAGAAAAACTTCCATCTACTTTGCGCAGGTCCGGGAAAGAATACTTTTCCCTCTCTAGGTCTCCCGTTAATCGAGAGACGGGTCTGCTACTTAAATGCCGGCTTTTTCAGCCGGCTCCGGACTGCCTTGTGTCCCCGGCGGATCCAAGATCCGCCATCTTACGGACACCATAATGTAATGATTACTTCTTTTTTTCTGCCCACGGCAAAATTGGGTACACGTAGGGTTTGGTGGCCACGCTCTTGGGCCATACCGTTTCCAGGGTTCCTTTCTGCCATTGAACCAGATAGGTGGGAAGTTGGTTTTGTTGTTTTTTCTTGCCGTAAGCTATGAATTTCACCGGGCCGAATACGGTCTTCATGTCTGTGACTAACATAGCCTCGCGCACTCCTGCGGGCGTAAGATCTTTGGCACGTTTCAAGACATCCGCCAGCACCTGCATGGAGGCATAGGCCTCGGCCCCGTGGTATTCCGTGGGCGAACCGAATTTCTTGCCGTAGTTGTCAAAGTATTCCTGGGCGCCAGGGTAGGGCACTTTGGGGGACCACAAGTCGGCAGAAAACACGTCATCTGCTGCATCTCCCGCGTTCTTGGCGAATTCCGGGAGAGTGAATCCCGCTCCGCCGCCTACGAAGAGTTTGGGGTTGAATTCAAGCTCTTTGGACTGGCGCATGAGCAGTGCCGCGTCCATGATGTAAGATATCATGTAGACCATGTCGGGCTTTGCGGCCTTGACCTTTACCAGCAGCGGTTTGAAGTCCACAGCTCCAGCTTCGTACCCTTCTTTCATCAGAACCTTCACACCCGCTGTCTCACAGAGGGCTGCAAACTCCTTGGAGCCGGACTGTCCGAACAGGGTATTCTCATGCAAAATCGCGACGCTTTGGGTCTTTGCAACTTCCTTCATAAAGGATTCCAGGGCCTGGGGGTATTCACTCACAGGAGGGTTAAGGCGAAAAACGTAGTCCCAGCCCTGCTCGGTGATTTTGTCTGCGGATCCAGTGGTGACCAGGAAGGGAATTTTTCGCTGCTGAGCCACTGCGCACATGGCATAGGTGACCGATGAAGAATAACCGCCTGAAAGAACCACGACTTTGTCCTGTGAAATGAGTTTTTCGACCGCCGATCGTCCCACGTCGGGTTTGCCAGTATCGTCTTCGATAAGTAGCTCAATGGGTCTTCCCTTGATACCGCCGGCTTTATTGATCTCTTCGAGACACATTAGGAAGGAGTTCTTTTCTATTTCACCGAATTTTGCTTGTTCTCCGGTCAGCGGAAGGACAACTCCTACCTTGATAGGATCTGCGGCCATAGATATCCCCAGGCATATCAAGGATATGGCCAATGCCCCAACCACTAGCAAAGCAGCTCTTTTCATGCGGAACTCCTTTTAGAATGTAGAAAGGTGGTTCTGAAGAGAAAATCGCCCACATAGATAACCAAAGGAAAGCGTTTGTGTCAAGAAAAAACGGATGTAGACTGTAAGCCTTCAGTTACTCGGGGGAGAATACAGCTCCTAACGGTGTCATTGCGAGCGCAACGAAACAATCTCATTGGGTTAACGACTAAAAAGATAAAGATCGCGGCGTCGCTTCGTTCGTAGGCTCGACAATTTGCCTCGCGTGACTGAATCTTTATAGTAGACTTGAATTCATTGGCCTGTGCCTCAAGTCATGTTCCGCGCGGAGCCAAATTCAGCGCCCATTACTTGCTGTTAACGGTCATTGAATGTATAACTCTTCTCGGCGGATTACCGGAGGTCTATTATGCAAAAGAGCTTGCCGATACTTGCTATGCTTCTAGTGACGTCGAGCTTTTTTTCGAGTCCGGTGTTCTGTGTGCCGCCAATGGAACTCGAACAGCGTCTGTCCGATTCGGTACAGGTGCTGAAAGACGTGATAGAGGCGCCTGACGCAGGCGTACCTATAGACTTACTGAAGCGCAGCCGCGGAATAGTGGTGTTTCCGTCATTGATAAAGGCCGGTCTCGGGATCGGTGGCCATTACGGCAAGGGAGTAGTATTGCGGCGGGACACCTCAACGGGAAAATGGGGGCCGCCTGCGTTTATCAGGCTGATAGGAGGGAGTTTCGGCTGGCAGATCGGAGTGCAGTCCACCGACATGGTGTTGCTGATTATGAATGAAGTCAGTCTGAAAAGCCTGTTCAAAGACAAGATCACCATCGGAGCCGATGCCTCGATAGCAGCCGGCCCGGTGGGAAGAGACGCCTCTGCTGCCACGGATGTGGATCTTTCAGCAGGCATTCTCTCGTATTCCAGGGCCAAGGGCCTCTTTGCCGGAGTGTCTATCAAGGGGAGCGTGATCGAGCCGGATTGGGAAGCTAACGAGGCATACTACGGATCTGACCTTTCTGTGATAGACATATTTTTCAAAGGCAAGGGAAAGCTGTCCCCGGCTGCCGCAGAGCTCATCCGCATGCTGAACAAATATGGTTCGTAATGAGGTTTCCCATGACGGCTCGAGCCTTCGAAGAATTGCGGCTGACTGGATACTTCCCGGGTGTTGTCGGCAAGATTACAGAACTCCACGCTGTCTATTACAGCGAGCACTGGGGGTTCGACATTACATTCGAAGCCCAGGTAGCCCGTGAATTGTCGCTGTTTCTAAGCAATTTCCAAACCGATAGAGACGGATTCTGGGTCGCTTTGTTGCAAGGTCGCTTCGCTGGAGCGATAGCCATTGATGGCACTTTGGGCACCTCGGAAGGGGCTAGATTGCGCTGGTTCATAGTGGAACCCCGTTTTCACGGTAATGGCGTAGGTAGAGAGCTTATCCGGTCTGCAGTAGAGTTCTGCAGGAACGCGGGGTATCACAAGGTGTTCCTGTGGACCTTCAGGGGATTGGATGCCGCCCGGAAATTATATGAACAAGCCGGGTTCACGGTCACCGAAGAATCAGAAGTCGACCAATGGGGCTCGCGCATAGTCGAGCAGAAATTCGAGATGACCCTGGACGCGGCCAGCTGAGGGCGTTTATGGCTGTCGGAGGTCCTGGACTGACGGTAAAACTACCGCTGTCCCTGTTGCGCGGTCAAGACCGTGTTTCCGTATTTTGCTGTACAGGGTGCTGCGGCTGATGCCCATCATCCTTGCCGCCTTGTACTTGTTCCAGTCGCATTGTTCCAATACTGATCTGATGTGCTCTTTTTCGTGAAACTCCAGATCTGCTCCCTGATCCGGAAAGCACGCATATGCCTCTTGCGCCCGCAATTCGGAAGGCAGATGCTCCGGGCCGATAATTTCGTGCTTTGCGAGAACCATTGACCGCTCTACCACGTTCTCCAGTTCCCTGACATTGCCTGGCCAGTTGTGGCTGAATATGAGGTCCATGGCTTCCGGCGAGAACGACACGATATTCTTGGTAAGCCGCACATTATAACGCTCGATAAAATTCGCCACTAGCTGCGGAATGTCTTCTTTGCGGTCCCTCAGCGGGGGAACATTGATGGAAATCACATTGAGGCGCCAATATAGGTCTTCCCTGAAAATGCCCTCAGCCATAGCCCTCTTAAGGTTGCGATTCGTCGCCGCGATTATCCGCGCATTTGACGAAAGGGTCTCCTCGCCGCCGACCCTCTCGAACCTACCCTCCTGAATCACGCGCAACAGTATCACCTGCGTGGGCAGGCTTACTTCCCCGATTTCATCAAGAAAGATTGTGCCGCCGTCCGCCTGCTCGAAACGTCCAGGTTTGCGTCTTATAGCCCCGGTGAATGCCCCCTTTTCGTGGCCGAACAGCTCCGAATGAAGAAGGGTTTCAGCGTATGCCGCGCAGTTTATCACCACAAAGGGGCCGTTTTTTCTGAGGCTTTCGTCGTGAATTGCTTTTGCAATAACCTCTTTTCCAGTGCCTGACTCACCCTGAATGAGGACATGAGAATTGGTGGTTGAAATGTCCAGTAAGAGGTCGCAAATGCTTCGCATCTGCGGAGACCTTCCGAGGAGGTTGGCGAGCTGTTGGCTGCGGTCTAGAGTCTGGGTGAGCCTCCGATTCATCTGCCGTTCGTGTCTTAGGCTGGAATAGAGCCTCCGTATGCGCAACATCGCATTGACGCGAGCAATAAGCTCATCGGGCTCATACGGTTTTATGAGGTAATCATCTCCGCCGCTATTCAAACCGAGTATTTTGTACTCAAGGGAATTGTGCACCGTGAAGATTATCACGGGAATGTACTGGTATTCCGGGTGAGCCTTCAGTTTGCCTACGGTTTCCAAGCCGTCCATTCCCGGAAGATTCACGTCAAGCAGGATCATGTCCGGTCCATGCTCGTTGTTGTTCTCCAAGAATTCCAGGCCAAGTTCCGCTGATTCCACCAGATCGGCTCTGAAGCCGGCAGATTGCAGCAGTTGTTGCGTGAAAGGGCCGTTGTAAGGATCGTCCTCTATTATCAGAATGTGGCCGTTGTCAGAAGAAGGGTTCATGTTGAGCTGTTATTTTACGAGATGATAGGCCATGCCCTGGGCCACAGCGATCTTGTCACCATTTTGATTGGTGAGGTTTACGTTCCAGAGGCTGACCCGGTTGCGAACATCCACCGGTGTAGCCTCAGCTGTTATCTTGTCACCTGGTCTGCTGCCTTGAAGGTAGTTTATTTTTATTTCGAGGGCGAACGAAGAGAGTCCAGTGGAGTGAGCGGCAACGGCAAGAGCTTGGTCGGCCAAAGAAAAGAGCACGCCTCCATGGGTCCGGCCGCCTGTGTTGCAGAATCTATGCTGTATGGTCAGGCTGACGCGGGCGTACGAATCGCGTACTTCGTCCACTACCATGCCCAAAGAACTTGCGAAAGGATCGCAGCCAATAACTTCCCTGGCGTATCTTAGAGCGTCAGTTTTTATGTCGATGATTTTACCGTTGCTTGATTGATCATCATCTGACATGACCGTTACCTTCTTGGGTCACCTTAGGGCCTCTCGGCTGGTTTCCCGTTCTTCTTTCTGTTTTGAACCTGCTGTCGGGCCGGATTCGGCCGACCTTGCGATACTATTGTGAGTGCGAGCGATCTTAAGAAAATTCTGAAGCAGCAAGCCGCCGTCGGGCTTGTTTCTCAGATAGTACTCAGTGTGTGCCTGCACTCCGTAAGCTGGCTTCGTGGGATGCTTAATAATTTGGTAAGGGCACAGTTTGTTTTCTGCGAGGCAGAGGAATCCAGGGGGGAGTCGTTTCACCTCGTCATAATGATTTTGAACCAGGTTTATTGCCTTGCCCATTCCCTGGAACAGGGGATCTTCTGTGACAACAAATACATTGTGGCGACCTCTTTCAGTGGGGTTGTGTCCGTATGGAAGACAGTCGTCTTCTCCGCCACGGATCGGGCCGACCTTCCCGCCGAAAGCAAGCGCAAGCGCTTGGTGGCCGCCGCAGATACCCATCACTGGAATCTCCATCTCTTCCACTATAGTCTTCAGTGCCCTGAAGAAGCTCTCCAGGTCTGTACCGTTTCGGCCTCTATACTTGCACCACGGCATTCCGTTGGGGCTCAGAGCCAGGAAAGAAGGGCGAAGTCTTTTCATGTTCTCGACGGTGATTTCATTGTACGGGAGTACTATGCCTCTGCCCTCAGCCCCGAGGCCCGAGAGAATATCACGCACCTTTTCTGCCTGCCTTGATGTTCGGCCGGTAAAAAGGTTTACCACAATCCACAGATTTGCAGGCTGCACTGTGGGCTCGGCTGATCTGGGCTTGAGATTGTCCGAGTCCTTCCGTTCAGTCCCCGGCGCGATGCCGACAGATAGAACGACAAGAACTACGGCCATGATAGGAATGATATTTCCGCGCAGACTCATATACGCAACCCTTTCGCATTCCATAGAGAATCCCCACTGGGGCAAACACTACAATTATAGAAAAGTAGAATGTGAATATCAACAATTACCAGTCTTAAATAATTAACAATATGACATGATATGGATAACAATTGAATATTTTAGGTAATTAATGCTCCATAAAACCGTCAACTGAAAGGATGCACAAGACTGGTTCTCGTACGATAGCACCCCAAAGGTTCATTCCTCGGCTTCCCATGTATTGAATACCCGGACAGGCCGCATCGCTATATCCGCGCCTTTGGGCTCAGGCCTTACAAGAATCAACAATCGTCCATTTCCCGACACTATTTTCAGCAGCCGAGGGGTGTCCGGTCCCAAGGTCAGGCGTGACCGCGGGAAACTCACCGATGTGCCGCGCATCAGACGCGCTACTTCGCCAGGGAGGACATGCAGTTCCGGAATGTGGTCTAGAGCAGCGGATATTCCTATAAGCCGAGTACTCAAGAACTTCGCGCCGCCTTGAACGATCTCATCCATGCTTACCGCGTCCTTGACGTGAAACGGACCACTGCACGTTCTTCGAAGCCGTTCCAACCTGCCGCCAACTCCCAGGTCTCGCCCCAGATCCCGCGCCAAAGCGCGAGCATAAGTACCTTTGGAACAAATCAGCTCCAGTTCCAGCAAAGGCGGCTGCCATTCGATGGTAGTAAGTGAGAAGACTTCGATTTTTCGGGGGGCGAGTTCAGGGAACACTCCTTTTCTGGCCAGCTTGTACATCGGGACCCCGTCCTTCTTGATGGCCGAAAAGTGAGGCGGAACCTGATCCATAACCCCAAGGTATCTCTGTACGGCCGCTCCTATCCGGGTGATATCCAGGCCTGAAGCGTCACTGGTACTGATGACTGTGCCGTCACGATCCCCTGAATCTGTTTCTTCGCCCAGGAGCGCCACTAGGCTGTAACCTTTTCGAGATTCGTCAAGGTAATCAAGAGCTCGGGTTGCTGCCCCTATCAAAATCACCATCAGGCCAGTGGCCGCTGGATCCAGTGTTCCTGAGTGGCCCACTTTAGACGGCTTTACGCAGCGTTTGACAATTCGCACAAGATCGTTGGAGGTAATGCCCTCGGGTTTGTCTACAAGAAGTATTCCGTGCAATCCGACCGCCCTTTTTAAATTTTCAGTGAAACACCCGCGATGAAAACTCGGGGGGCTATTTCCTAGGGGTATTCTACAGTGAAATGCTCGTGCTAGAAAGGGTCTGGAAAGCGACCGACTATTAACGGATAATGTCTGTGGCAAATAGACGTTGCAACGCGTCTTCTCCGGAAATGCCTGACGGCAATCAAGACACAGAAAGATTCGGCCAATAACGCACTTGCGTGGCTAGAACGTCCCGCAATCTGGCTCTGAAGGTGGAACTCAGTCTCTCAAAAGCGGGCTGGAAAGGTACCATTTCCTTGTCGCAGTTGTACGAGGATAGAACGTTCAGGATAATTTTGACAGACTCACGTAGAGCAATGAGATCATAACCGCCCTCGAGTGTCAGCACCAATCTGCCCAAGCAGTACTCCTCGGCTATGTGCATCAAGATTTCCAACATTTGCGAGTATCCACTCTCAGTAAGGGCCATGCCTCCGAGTGGATCTCTTTCGTGTGCATCGAATCCGGCCGATACTAGAATCAATTGAGGCTTATACGCCTCCAGTATCGGGGCGACCAACATGTGGAAAACCGTCAAGTACTCTTCATCACCCGCGCCGGATGCGAGCGGAACGTTAACGGTGTAACCTTCGCCAGCGCCATGGCCGATTTCTCTCACTCCTCCGGTTCCGGGATAATGAGGATACTGGTGGATGGAAATAAATAGGACCTCTGATTCTTCGTAAAAGGAATTCTGTGTGCCGTTGCCGTGATGCAAATCCCAATCGACAATGGCTACTCTGGTCAGTCCGTGTTGGCGCAGAGCGTGGCGCGCGGCGAGAGCCACGTTGTTGAAAAAGCAGAACCCCATAGCCCTTCGGCGCTCAGCATGGTGACCCGGTGGACGGACCAGAGCGAACCCATTGCGAACTCTGCCCTCTATAACACCGTCCACGAGATTGAAAAGCCCTCCAACCGCTTTGGACGCGGCTTCCCACGAATGGGCGCAAGCGGAAGTATCCGGGTCCAGGAAGGTTGGCGGCCGTCCGGCGGTCGCAGCAATTTGATTCACGTAGCGCGGGTCGTGATTGGTTACAATTTCATCGAAGGAGGCGCCTCGGTTCGGTATTTCTACGAAGTTCAAATCGGACTCGAATTCGTCGATCATTTGGTAGATGATCTCGAGTCTTTCAGGGCACTCCGGATGATATTCACCCATGTCGTGCATCATGAAAACAGGGTCTCTGACTATTCCTGTGGGCTTCATGCGTGCTTGGCCGTCCAGTAGAGATAGTGCGTTTCCTAGGCATGGAAGACGCTGTTAGATATTAGTTAAAAGTAGCATTCCGCCAGTGTTTAGTCAAATTTTTTGCACTTTGCTTTCCGAGTTGCCACCAGACGTGATAATTCTATAAGGATGTGAATTTGCTTTTCTTGGGGATCGTTGTCACGTATCTTTCAAGAAGCATGCGGTGGAAACGCCGACGCGGAATCAGTGAGACCCATCCGGGCCTATTTACTCCTGTTATTGGAGAGAGGAACAACAAATGCTCCTTGCGATAGATGTGGGAAACACAAATACGGTGATCGGAATGTTCGACGGCAAGAAAGGCGTGGGCTTCTGGCGCATCCGAACGGTGGAAGACACGACCGTAGATGAATACCGTATCACATTGCGTAACCTGGCGCAAATCGGCGGAATCGAGCCCTTGAGCATAGACGGCGCAATAATTTCGTGCGTAGTGCCGCCTTTGATCGGGGCTCTGGAAGAACTCTGCACAGGAGCGCTGAAGATCACTCCCCTATTTGTTGGCCCAGGCATAAAGACAGGCATGCCGATAAGGTACGACAACCCGAGAGAAGTGGGCGCCGATAGGATAGTCAATGCTGTTGCCGCTTACGAGAAGTACGCAGACGAACTCATTGCGGTGGACTTCGGGACAGCTACCACATTTGACTACATAAACAAGGCCGGAGAATACGAAGGGGGTTCCATTGCTCCTGGTGTTGGAATTGCCGCAGAAGCGCTGTTTCACCAGGCTTCCAAGCTTTTCAGGGTAGAGTTGGCCGCTCCGTCCCGGGTTATCGCAAAAGACACGGCTTCGGCCATTCAATCGGGAATCGTGTTTGGCTATGCCTCCCTTGTTGATGGCATACTCCTGAGAATGTTTGACGAACTGGGGTCCAGACCGAAAGTGATCGCCACAGGAGGCTTGGCGAGAGTAATCTCAGCGGAAGCCAAGCTCGTGGACATAATTGACGACGACTTGACTATGGAAGGCCTTCGGATTCTCTATTACAGAAACAATCCAACGAAAAAGCAGTGATAAAGTAACCTCTGTCGACGGAGAACCTTCTGGAAACAAAAATTGTCTAGGTTTAGATAGAGTGTACCGGTATTGATCGATAGCGGTCGGATGATTTGATAATCTTTTTGTGTGCAATTCGCGGATTCAGGCGCTTACAGATTCCTGGAGACGGCCGCTTTGCTGCACTGAGACACTCTGAACGAATTGACGTTTTGGAGGCAAGCCATGAGAAAATTGGCAGTGGTGTCGGTGTTTCTTGTCGCGATCGCTGTAATCGCGACAGCCATTCCGCCGGATTCCGAGGCGTTCGGGTGCTTCGGCGCAAAAGGCTACGACCGAGCCGGTTGCGGCCCCTGTTCGTGGGATTCGTCTTCCCTTTATGGTTGGGCCGGTTACGGCGGCTGGGGTGGTGGCTACGGCAGGAGAGGCATGGGCTCCGGCGGCTACAGTGGCCTCGGTGGACGGGGTGGCTACGGATCCGTAGGATTGGGCGGTGGCACGGTATTCGGCGGAATGGGATTCGGATACTAGGGATCGGCAAGAGTGCAGTGGGGCCTCCGAGTGATGGACCGCCACCTACAGCAAATTCTGTTTTATTCGGATTCGCTCAAGAACCAGTAATACCGATGCAATTTCATAAGAGCAAGATGGCGGGCACGGAGAGACTGTCTCAGAATTCAAGCGACACGCTGAATCGTGCCACGAAGTCCCGGCGCTGAAGCACTGGGCTGTTTTCAATCGCCCCAATGAGGCTTAGATGGCTGGTGTCCCGGAGGGACGCGGCACAGTAGACCGGTAATTTATTGCCGGGAGAAGAAGCGCGTGCCGCGATTTCGTTGCGCAATCCAATTTTGAGACAGTCTCCGGGAGCCAGCCGCCACTAACTGGTGGGGGTCGGCGTCCCTGCGGGCCCTTCTATGTCTTTATTATTTCTCTGAAAGCGCATTGGTACTATGCGATCCGAATGCTGTTATTGAACAGTATGATTGCGTCTTGCCCGGGATGAATAAGTGATTATGGTAGGAATGAGCCCTTGAGCTCCTCCCCCGGTGCAAGCGGGCTCAAAACCTCCGGGATGAGGCGATGGGGTCCCGGAGGTTTTTGTGCTCTCACGGCCAAAAAAAAGCCGGAGACGACGAGCGCCTCCGGCGTAGTTTGCTTGAGAGGGATCTTGCTTAGAAGACGCCCTTGACCTTTCCGGTTTCCGTATCCACGTCTACGCGCCGGAATGCGGGATTGGAACCAGTGCCCGGCATCAGTGAAATGGCTCCGGCCACGGGGACCACAAATCCGGCTCCCTTATAGGTGAGAATGTCTCTGATGGGCAGGACCCATCCCTTGGGCGTTCCCTTGATGTTCGGATCGTGGGAAAGGCTGAGGTGAGTCTTCACCATGCATGTGCCAAGTTTCGACAGCTCGGGATCCGCTTCCATTTTCTTGGCTTTGGCCTCTGCTTCAGCAGAATAGCTGACGCCATCCGCACCATAGACCTCTTTTGCTATAAGCTCGATGCGCTGACGCAGCGGCATTTCCAACGGGTAAAGTAGCTTGAACTCGTTCTTTTCTTCGCATGCGTCCACTACTGCATCCGCGAATTCGAGAGCGCCGTCGCCACCCTTCAACCAGTGTTGCGACACTGCTGCGCGTGCTCCTGCGGCTTCAGACAAGCGTTTGACTGCAGCGATCTCATCCTTGGTGTCCGTGTAGAACGAATTGATGCAGACCACCGGGTTGATGCCGGCCTTCTTGACGGTCTCAATGTGGTGGATAAGGTTCTGGGTTCCTGCTTCCACCCAGCCCACGTTTTCACCCTCGTATTCCTTGGGCATGGGGAGACCCGGCCTGGGAACAGGCGCACCACCATGGCATTTGAGAGCACGAATCGTGGCCACCACCACCGCACACTTGGGTTTGAGGCCGGAGAAACGGCACTTCAGGTTCCAGAACTTTTCGAACCCGATATCCGCTCCGAATCCTGATTCGGTAACATGATAATCAGACAGCTTCAGAGCTACTCTATCGGCTATGATTGAAGACTGGCCGATGGCGATGTTCGCAAACGGACCGGCATGTACGAATACCGGCTGCCCTTCGATGCTCTGCAACAAGTTGGGGTTGATGGCTTCCACCATCCATGCGGTCATCGCACCGTCAACCTCGAGGTCTCCTGTGGTGACAGGCTCGCCCTTCTTGTTGTAGGCCACTACGATCTTGCCCATGCGTTCGCGCATATCTTTGAGATCGTTGGATATAGCCAGGATCGCCATAATTTCGGACGACACGGCGATTCCGAAGGAGGACCTCATCATGAAGCCGTCCATCTTTCCACCGAGGCCGATGATTATGTTACGGAGAGACTGGGCGCAGAAGTCGATTATCCACCCGAATTCAACGTTTCTGGGGTCGATGTTGAGTCTGGGCATGCCTCTTTTTGCCCACTCTTCATCGTCGTAGTTGAATTCATGCTGCATACGGGCGGTCAGGGCTACCATTGCCAGGTTGTGAGCATTCATAATTGCGTTGATGTCGCCCGTCAAACCTAGAGAAAACGGGGTCAACGGAATGCACTGGGCAAGACCACCACCTGCGGCGGAGCCTTTTATGTTCATTGTGGGGCCGCCCGAAGGCTGGCGAATGGCGGCTGTCACGTTCTTGCCTCGTTTTCCGAGGCCCTCCACCAATCCCATGCTGCTGGTGGACTTACCTTCACCCAGAGGGGTCGGTGTGATCGCTGTCACATCGATGTACTTTCCGTCGGGTTTGTCCTTAAGGCGTTTGAGAACCTTTGCATAGTCGATTTTCGCAACATAGTGTCCGTGAGGGAGAAGTTCATCTTTGTCCAATCCGAGTTCTTCTCCGAGCTGATAGACCGTTTTCATTGTCTTTTCGGCTTCTTCGGCTACTTGCCAGTCGGCCATCTTGGTGGGGTCCAGAGCCATATATACCTCCTGTGAGACTATTCGTGCAGGCAGTCCTGCGTCATCAGGTCACAAAAAAAAGTTTTTCAGGAATTCAGGCGGGAGGACAGCATAATATTCTAGCCCAATGCGCCGGTTAGAGCAACAAAAAAAGATACTGCCATCTTCGCCGCAAGAATGAAGTTCTCTAATCATGCTTCCCGGAGGAAGGCAGCGGCATTATTAAAAATTGCCAATCCGGCTCCCTCTTCAGGCAATTCCTCCCTCGTCCAGCGAGGATGATTCGTGCGATGGACAAAGCACTCAGGGTGGGGCATGAGCCCGAATACTCTTCCTGTGGTGTCACACACACCTGCTATCGCCAGTTCCGACCCGTTGGGATTCTCGGGATAGGTCATGGTAGGTTCATCACTGTCTGCGAGACAGTATCGCAGAACGGCCTGATGGCCCTCAACAAGACCTCGGGTTGTGTCCGTAGCCATCCCAATTATTTTTCCCTCTCCGTGCCGAACGGGTAAATACAATCTCCTGATTCCCTTGGTGAACACGCACGGCGAAGCGGGGTCGACCACCAGGTGCACCCATCTGTCTTCAAATCGGCCGCGGTCGTTTGCTGTAAGGGTGACGTCCCTACGGCCGTAATCACCTTTGGTTGCGGGAAGCAAACCAAGTTTTGTAAGTAGCTGGAAGCCATTGCAGATTCCCAAGAGAAGGCCACCTCGATGTATGAACTCCATCAGGCGGTCGATCAGACGTCCACCGTTTATCCGCGAGTGCCGGATTCGATTTGCGCAGGCCTGGGCAGCTCCCAGGTCATCACCGTCCAAGAATCCACCCGGAAAAACGATTATGTTGTAATCTGCCGGATCGGTGTGGCCGCGTGCAATAAAATTCAGGTGTACCAGGTCGATCCTATCAAACCCTGCCAGTTCAAGTGCCCTACGCGTTTCGTTTTCGCAATTTATACCGTGACCCGTGGGTACCAGGGCGGTTAAGTTCATGTCTTATCTTGTTCTCCACTAATCTATCCAGGCGACGGGCCGCTTTTCTGTCCAAGCAAAGTCATGCTTTGAACAGTCCCGGAGCCTGTCCGGATATTCTTTGCCACGAGGTGCTGTCGTTTCAAGAGCCCTGATGCCAAAAACCGAGGGGAACATGCCCCTCGGCAATGACACTTCATAAGCGCTTAGAGTCCGATACTTTTAAAAGAGCGGTTTGACCGACAAAGCCGCCAGGTTCAGGTAATTGGTCGGGAATACCCCGATATATAGCACACCGACTAAAGCAATACCCAATGCCAATAGCATTGCCGGACTGAATTGGAGCTCTGCCGGCTGGGTTTCCGGGACCTCCATGTACATTTTCATCACTACCCTGAAATAATAGAAGACAGAGGCCGCACTGGTGAGCACGCCGATCACGACAAGCCAGATGTATCCTGCATTGATTGCAGCACTGAATATTGTGAACTTGCCGACGAAACCTGCAGTGGGGGGTATTCCCGCCAAAGAAAAGAGAAAGATTGACATCGCAAGCGCCAGGAAGGGGTTGGTCTTGGCCAACCCGCGATAATCGTCAATCATAACATTGGCTTCACCTTTCCTTCCAACCAGGGCCACTACTCCGAATGCCCCTAGGTTGGTGAAAGTATAGGCCAGCAGATAGTAGAGCATACCCGCCGGTCCAGCTTCCTTTCCAGCGACCATGCCTATCAGTAGGTATCCTGCATGCGCGATGCTAGAATAAGCCAACATTCGCTTTATATTGTCTTGAACGATGGCAGCAAGATTTCCGAGAACCATGGTAAGCGCAGCAAGCAGCCAAATGATTTCAATCCAGTTCATCTGGGCGGGTAGCATGGATTGAAAGAAAACTCTTACAAATGCTGCAAAAGCAGCGGCCTTAACTCCGACCGACATGAAACCGGTTAACGGTGCTGGCGCTCCTTCGTAAACATCCGGGGTCCACATATGGAAAGGAACCGCTGCGACCTTGAAAGCAAAGCCGACCAGGACCATTCCCATGCCCACGTAAGCCATGCGGCTTATCTGACCTGCTTTGAAATACTTCGCTAGCTCAGGAAATCCGAGCGACCCCGCGGATCCATACAACAGCGCTGCTCCATACAGGAACACAGCACTTGAGAACGCTCCTAACAAGAGATACTTAAGAGCAGCCTCCTTAGACTTCTTGCTGGAAGGCAAAATCCCCACGAGCACGTAGATCGCTATGGAAAGTGTCTCGAGCCCCACGAATACGATCAAAAGGTGATTGGCCGAAACCATGAACATCATGCCCGCTGAAGCAAACAGCAAGAGCACGAAGTATTCATACATGTCCAGCCCGTCATCAGTGAGGTATCGTACCGACGTGAGAACGGTAAGGCCGGCGGATATCAGGATCAGGAGGTTGAAAAACCAGGTGTACGCATCCAAATTTATCAACCCAGCGAAGGCCTGTTTGTCCATCATCCTCAGAGGAGTGTTGGCTGCGGCGGCAATGAGTACCCCCGCGATACTGACTACTGCCGCTGTGGCCACGGCGCCCCTGCGGATAAACAAGCCCAACATCATTACTACCAAACCGGCCAGACACAAAACCAGCGCCGGCAGGATACCTCCAAGATTAACCTCGGGTATTGGGATCATCCCGGTTGCTCCTAATCCTTAGTTATCAGCGATTTTCGACCGACAGCGAAGATGTGACCACTGCTTCGCTCTGCCGGGTGTTTGTCTGCTTCTTGGCCTTTTCCATGTTCAATACGGCGGCCTTTTTGGTTTCAACGTGCTGAATGAACTTTTTCACTGCAGGTTCCATGGGACGCAGAAAGGTGTTCGGATAAACACCGATCCAGACCACAAAAACCATTATGGGAACCAGAACAGTAATTTCTCTGGCTGAAAGATCGGACAACCCGAGGTTCTTGGGGTTGGTGACCTTCCCGAACATAACCCTCTGGAACATCCAAAGCATGTAGACGGCCGCAAAAATCACTCCGGAGGCCGCTAGTACCGCGTACCACGGATATACTTTGAACGTGCCCAGCAGGATCAGAAATTCACCTACAAACCCGTTGAGACCCGGAAGCCCTATGGATGACAGCGTGAACACCATAAAAAACACGGCGAAAAGCGGCATCACCTTGGAAAGTCCGCCGAATTCCGAGATCAGCCGCGTGTGGCGCCGTTCGTATATCATGCCGACAATGAGGAACAGTGCGCCAGTACTCAGCCCATGATTGATCATCTGCAGAATGCTGCCTTCTACTCCCTGGGCATTAAAAGCGAACATTCCGAGCATTACGAAACCAAGGTGGCTAACGCTTGAGAATGCTACAAGCCTTTTGACGTCCACCTGCACCATGGCGACCCAGGCCCCGTAAATTATGCCGATCACCGCAAGCACACATACCCACCACGTCGCGTCGGCCGCAGCGTTGGGAAACAGGGGGATGGCGAATCTGATGAAACCGTAGGTCCCCATCTTGAGCAGAACTGCTGCCAGAACCACGCTGCCTACAGTGGGCGCCTCGGTGTGGGCGTCCGGAAGCCACGTATGGAACGGGAACATGGGAACCTTTATGGCAAAGGCAAGGAAGAAGGCGAGGAACATCCAGAACTGGGCCTGAAGCGGGACAGCGTAATCATGGAGCTTCAGAAGGTCGAATGTGTACACGCCTGTGGCCTTTCCAGCCATAAAGTAAAGGGCCAAAATAGCGACCAGCATCAAGAGGCTGCCCACAATGGTGTACAACACGAACTTCATCGCTGCGTACAATTTGCGGGCCGGGTTTCCCCACACGCCTATTAGCAGGTACATGGGGATCAACATGACTTCCCAGAATACGTAAAACAGGAACAAGTCAAGGGAAACAAACACCCCGATCATCCCCACCTGAAGCACCATCAGGCAGACGAGAAACTCTTTGACCCTGGTTTTTATGTCTTTCCACGAGGCAAGAATTACGATCGGCCCCAAGAGGGTCGTTAAGAGCACTAGAAAAAGACTGATCCCGTCTATCCCGAGTTTATAGGAGATCCCCCAGTCCCGAACCCATGTGTGATTCTCGATCAACTGCATGTTCGGTGACGATGAATCATACGAACCGAGCGCAACAAGGCTCACCAGCAAGTCCGCGAGCATGAAGATCATTGCAACCCAGCGAAGCAACTCCTTGGATTGCCTGTTGAGAAACAACAACAGCACCGCGCCCAACAAGGGAATAAACGTGATATAGCTGAGATATGGGAAGGAAACATTCTCCATGAACGGTATTCCTCCGTGTCCTACTTCAGGACTAGATAACCGATTACCACCAGTACGCCCAACAGAATCGAATAAGCGTAATCCTTAACGAGTCCGGTTTGCAGCCATCGCAACAATTCCCCGATTCCGCGGGTCACGGAGCCTACTCCGTTCACGATAGCGTCGATAATCCCCTCGTCGAAGTATTTCCACAACAATTTCGAAAAGTTGACAATGGAATTCACGAACAGGGCATCGTAAATTTCATCCATCCAATACTTGTTGTAGACGAGAGTATGTACCGAACCGAACTTCTCAACCGCTTTGTCGGACGCGGATGGATTAGTGACGTACATCCATCTGGCGAAAAGCCAGCCGAGTACCGCGATCCCGACCGATACCGCCATGAGCACCACTTCCATAGTCACGCTATGATGCTCGGCATGATGACCGTGTTCAAGTATCGCCTTGGCCGGTGCGAAAACCGGTGCCAGAAAATCGCCGAAACGATGCCAGCCCTCAAAAATTGGGACACCCACAAAACCGCCCACCAGAGACAAAGCCGCCAGAACCATAAGAGGAACTGTCATAAGGGGCGGAGATTCATGCACATGATGGGCAGTCTCGTGATCTACCCGAGATTCACCGTAGAAGGTCATGTACAGCGATCTAAACATATAAAACGAGGTCATGACGGCGGCAACAGCGCCTAGAACCCAGAAGGCCGGGTTCCGCACGAGTGCGAAGAAGAGAATTTCATCTTTGCTAAAGAATCCAGCGAACGGGACTATTCCGGCAATGGCCAGTGTTCCAAACCAATAAACCGTGCAGGTGATCGGAATTTTCTTACTCAAGGCACCCATTTTCCTCATGTCCAATTCTCCGGACATGGCGTGCATCACGCTACCGGCAGATAGGAACAGTAGGGCCTTGAAAAACGCATGGGTCATGAGATGGAATATGCCCGAGGCAAAAGCTCCCACTCCGCAGGCCATGAACATGTAACCCAGCTGGCTTATGGTGGAATAGGCAAGAACGCGTTTGATATCGAACTGGGTTATACCCATTGTGGCGGCGAATAGGGCGGTCGCCCCCCCTATCACTGCAACCGTGGTCATCGAGACAGGAGCCATCGCGTAAAACACACTGCACCGGGACACCATGTAAACGCCTGCGGTGACCATTGTGGCCGCGTGGATCAGGGCGCTGACTGGAGTAGGACCTTCCATCGCGTCCGGGAGCCATGTGTATAGCGGTATCTGAGCAGATTTACCTGTTGCGCCCACAAATAGCAGCAACGTGATCAGGGTGACCATCAACCCACCTTGAGTCAGTTTCTCCTGAGCAGCTGGAAAAACATCCAAGTAGTTGAGGGAGCCGAAAGTGACGAATATCAGAAACATACCAATTAGAAAACCGAAGTCGCCGACTCGATTTACCACAAATGCCTTCTTCCCGGCATCGGCGGCGGACTGTTTCTCGTAGTAGTAGCCGATCAGCAAGTATGAGCAGAGTCCGACACCTTCCCATCCCACGAACATGAGCAGGAAATTGTTCGCGGCCACCAGGATAAGCATGTTGAAAACGAACAGGTTCAGGTACGCAAAAAAGCGGCGGAATCCTAACTCTCCGTGCATATACCCTATTGAATATATGTGGATGAGGCAGCCCACGCCGGTTACCACCAAGAGCATCACCATGCTCAGCGGATCCACCAGGAAGCCAATGGGAACGTTCAGGTCCCCGGAAAGTATCCAGGTGAAAACGATCTTCTGGACAGAGCGTTGCGCAGCCGGCATTCCCAGGAGCTCAAGAAAAATTCCCAGGGCCACCACGAAAGACGCTCCTACCGAAAGGGCTCCGATCCACCCGATTACTTTTTCCGGAAAGTTCCTGCCAAAAAGCCCATTGATCAGGAATCCGATAAAGGGAAAGACGGGTATCAACCAGACCAACTCAATCATTCCAGGCTCCCAACTTGCGGTTAGAGGACACGGGGTTCAGCTCGGACCAGAACCCAGGATCGGTCTAAAAACCTCTCACCACTTCATGAGATTGATTTCGTTTACGTCAACAGTGCCTTTTTGCCTGAAAACCGCTACGGCCACTGCTAGCCCGACAGCAACCTCAGCTGCTGCCACAACCATAACGAACAGCACAAAGATTTGACCCTCGATGGAGCCCAAATACCTGGAGAAAGCTATGAAAGTCAGGTTCACGGCATTCAACATAAGCTCCAACGACATCAGGATGACGATCAGATTTCTCCGAAACATCACTCCGACGGCTCCAAGGACAAAAAGGATCGCAGACAAAAAAAGATAATGTTGTAAAGTGACCATTTCCGTTTTCCTGAAAACCGATAATACCTTGCGGCTCTTTATCCAAAGGTTTGCGTTTTGTCAGGACCTCTTTCTAGCCAGAAGCACCGTGCCGATAATAGCTGCAAGAAGCAGAACCGACGCGAGTTCAAAAGGAAGCAGATATGTCGTGAAGAGCTCCCGCGCGATAATCTGCGTATTGGACATTGCCTGGCCGGTTTCCGGAGCCCCAGTTCCCGAAGGAATCACACCCTTGAGGATAGGAAAGAGCACGACCATCAAGGCAAGGGCCGTTCCAACCCCAATCCAGGTTCTGCCTTCTCTGGGATCGATGGGAAGCC
>JACRDE010000603.1 GCA_016212935.1 Desulfomonile tiedjei
ACATTCTCCAGGCCCACATCTTTGATGAACGACCTTCTCGGTGCATTTCCGGACAACATTGCAAGAGCTATGTCCGGACAGTTTTCTTCAGCAAATGCTGCAGCCGCAAAAGCCTTCTCAAGAGTCGGGATGATGTTCGTGACCGAATTGTACTCGGGAATTGCCGTTTCAGCTATCCGCAGGGCTGTCTCATGCTCGCCTTCCTCCGCGAACGCCGCGGCAGCGAACCAGCTTTCAAATTTTTGCTTCCATTTCATGACGTTCTCCTGTTCGGGATGCCCCGCTTTTCGGTCACCGAGCATTCTTTTGGAGATGAGCAATCCGAGATCGCGGATTGTTTCAATGACAGCTTTACAAAAGCGATGTTCGGATCCACCCTCCTGCCTTTTTCTCCAGGCAAACGGCGCGGAATGAGAGTGGTCTCTGACAATCCAGTGGGAAACTTGACGCACTACGTCATACACGTCAGCGGAGCCGGCCGAATCGAGTGTCTGCCCAGTTATGCCGACAACAAGTCTCTCCACAGAATCAGGTGACTGAAAGTTCAAAGGATGCATGTGTACGCTATATCTGCCGCAATACATTAGGGCAGCCGGTTCCGGGATATCCAGTGCGGAATCGTCCAGGATAAGATGCAAGTCCGCATCCAAGGATGTTTGCGATTCTATTTCCCGTAACATGCGAACGAAGGGGGCGCTGTCCGTGAAATGATGATCGTCTGGAGCCCAGGCCTCCAGCAACCCGACAGCGGAAAACAGGCAGGAATTGCACGAGCATCCTTGGGAATACCCCAGGCTGGAATCCGTCACGGGAACATTTATGCTCCCAGGTTTCAGCCTGAATGAGGTCGGACGATGTGCGAGTATCATCGCCTTCAGAGGATGGTCCCAGTATACGGAAACCAGTTGAGTGCTTCCGTCTCGCTTCACCTGCTGTTTCAAAGCCTTGCGGCTTCGCTTCTTCTTAGGACGGATTCCGTGGGCCTTCCAGATGCGTGCAACGGTTGCGTTGCTCACGTCCAAATGCTTGGCCAGCGTCCTGGTAGTCCAGCAAGGCCCGTCCGGTGGGGGGGTATTCCTAGTCGCGTCGACAATAGCCTGAGTAGTCTCCTCATCTAGTTTTCGAGGGCTCGGCCCGCGCGGAGCGTCGTGAATTAGCCCATCCGGCCCCTGTTCTTCAAAGCGTTTCTTCCAAAGCAAGACCGTCGGCCGAGAGGTGTTGAGCTGTTCCGCAATGGCTGCGACTGGAACACCGTCGGCTGCCAAAAGGCAAATCTGGGCTCGAAATGCGACCCTTTGAGGTGTAGTCTTCGCGCGAATCCAGGATTCCAGCTTGTGCCGGTCTTCTGAATTCATCTGCAGTGGTCTGGTATACTTTCCCATATATCAGTTTTAACAACTTCGATTTTCAATGGCAAGTTATTTCTGTAACAGCAAGCATTTTTCTTTTTGTCAAATCCGCTTTTCCGATCCGGAAAAACTCACACTGATACCGGCACGGGATCTGTCCTCTGACACGTCTGCATCCAGAGCATGAGCTGTTTCTCTCAAAACTTGCCATTCCGTTGTTTCGGCGAGATCTTTGAACTCGGAAATGGCGCCCGGTTGTGGAGTCGATTTCAGTAGAACTATGCTGTCGGATCCTTCTCCTTCGACTTGAAGAGTAATGGCGGCGCCCGGTGCGGCCTCGGCCATAAGCAGGCCGATGGACGAAAAGAGCAGCATTTGAAGTCCGAGCGGATCCGTGGTCACCTGATGCTGCTTCTCGGATTTGGTATTCTTGAGTTCCGCTCCCCTGAGTCTCGCAAACCTCTGAGACAGGAATACCGCCTGTTCAACAGCTTGATTCAGGTCCACGCGGGCACGGGGCTCATCCGAGGTGTGAGCGAACGAGTTCAGGCGGCTCGATAATTCCACTCCTCTGGCTACCTGGTCGGCGATTCGGGAAATACTTCTTACGAATTTATCTTTGTGCGGCATGGAATTCTCCGGAGCCAATGCGATGAGATCTTCCATGAGTCCAGCCGATTCCTTGATGATGGACAGTACGTTCTTCAATTCATGGGTAACGCTGGCCGTAATGGTTCCTATGAATTCGATTTTATTGTCCATCATGTTTTCGCGTCCTTCCAGCGGATTTCTTCATTGCTTCCCCTATCTTTTGGATTAGTTCCTCCAAATCCAGCGGCTTCACAAGGTAGTCAAACGCACCCTGGCGCAGCCCTGCCATTCCTTCGTTGGCCGCACCCATTCCAGTGAGGAGGATCACTTCAATGTCGGGATGCATCGACTTTATGCGTTCCAGGACAGCAAATCCGCTCATGCCAGGCATCATAACGTCCAGCACCACGACTGAAGGTGGGTCGGCTTCAATCTGGCTGAGAGCTTGTTCTCCGCTGTTGGCCACATCAACGTGCAGGTCTCTCAGGCCTAGCCTTTCCGCGAGGGTTGAGACAAACTCGACTTCGTCATCTACCAGGAGGACCTTCCATGTTTTCATCCTAGCTCCCTCGTCTGTTCTTTCGGTTTCTTGGGGAGGAAAACCACCAGCCGCGTTCCTTCCCCGGGTTTGCTCTGAATATCGATGTCTCCGCCGAGTTTTTTTATGATCCCGTACGTGATGGACATGCCCAAGCCGGTTCCGCTGTTTTTCTTCGTAGTGAAAAAAGGCTCGAATATGTGCTTCATCGTCTCTTCGGACATGCCGATTCCATTGTCCTGAAATGTGACTCCAATGGCATCCAAGTCTTTCTCCCATGTGGTGATTGAGACGAGACCTCCGTCTTTCACCGCGGCAAAAGCGTTGTTGAGGATGTTCAGGAATACCTGCTGCAATTGTCCCCTGTCAGATGCAATTCTAGGGAGGTCAGGCGCCAGCAGAAGAGTAAGCCCTATGTTCCTGTGGAGAGCTTCCTTTTCCAGGAATCCGGCAGTCTCTTTCACGACGTCATTCACGTCCAAGACTTCTATCTCGACTTCCATCCTTCGTGCGAATCCCAGGAGTCGATGGGTAATGGTCCTGCATCGATCAACAGACTGGGTAATCGACTGCACGAGTCCAAGAAATTTTGGCTTTTCCGGGAAGTCGGGCCTGAGTTCTATGATGTCCTTCATCAGGCCGGCTTTCTCGTTGATAATTGCCATGGGATTGTTGATTTCGTGGGCAACTCCAGCTGCTAGCCTCCCAATGGAGGAAAGTTTGTGCGAGTGCTGCATCTCCCGATAGGCTAGTTCTCGCTTCTCGTCACTCAGCTGAATACGGTCCACGAGTACGCGGGTTAGCCTCAGCACAACCACAACGATGATGCCCACACTGATGACGAACACCAGAAGCAGATCGCCTCGCAGAGCATACCAGACCTTGAGAACCTCCGCCTTAGGTTTTGCGAGTACGAGAATGAACTCGGGCCGCGTAAGATAGGCATATGTAAGGAGAACCTCTTTTCCTTGAGGGTCTTTCCACTCAATGACCGCTGGTTCGTGACTCACGGGTGGAACGCATTCCGAACAGGAATCCAATACCTTTCCGTAAAACTTGGAAGTGGTTTGAAACGTGCCGTTTTGATTCAGGAAGAACGCGTCGCTTTGGGGGTCGAGTCCCATAGCTGCGATGAGCTGATCAATGCTCCGAGTTTCGATGGTCGCACGCACGACCCAAAACTCACCACTATCGGAATAATGCTGGACAGCGATAACCAGGTGAGGGAACCTGCGGTATCCCATGAACACGTCGCTGACGTACACGCCATTTACCTTGACCTGTTCAAACCATTCCTGATCCGCGTAGCTTTTGCCTTTGAGATCATACGGCCCCACGTAACTCACCTGGATACCGCTGGAATTGATGAGGCCGAGATCGACAAATCCCTGAAACTCCCGTTTGAGAACTTGGAAGACACGATTCAGTTTTTTTTCGTCAGCAAGGTCGTTGTACGAATACGCGGACGAGATAAATCGGACCGTAGCGAGGCGGTTGGCGAGGAAAACTTCGAACGAATGCTTGGTTTTGTTTACGAGGGACTTCTGAGGCGTCATAATCTCGTCTTTGATTACAGTGCGATACTGGTGATAATTAATAACGGTCATTAGCAGGAGGGGCAATACGGTGATCAGCAGCATCAAGACAATGAAAGTTCGGCGAATGATGGCGTATCGCTGCGGTCCCCCGATTTCAGGAATACCCATGAACCTGGCTAACAGATTTTGCTCGTGTTTTTCTGAATTCATGCTGCGTTCACTCGTTTGTTTCTGAGACAGCTTTACAGGTTTTTGTCCTCTTTGGTGGTTGCCAAGAATCATGCTCGGTTACGAGTATGATTCGGTGGAGACGAGCGGCCGTGAGCGCTTTCACAGGCGGTCCT
>JACRDE010000623.1 GCA_016212935.1 Desulfomonile tiedjei
AGGCTTATATGAAAAAACTCGTTTCCCTTCAACCCGCAACAGCCCGGACAAGCAGACATGGACTCCGAGAAACCACCATCCAATGACCCTACTCGGAAAAATGGACCCTCTCACACGCCTGATAGCGCGGAACGTAAGTTGGATCAAGTGAACGCGTGCTTTAATCAAAACAGCAGAACCGGTACCCCATTTTTCAAAGATGAGGTTGACCAACTTCTTACTGCGTCGAACAAGCATTCCTATGGTATAAAGATAGGGTCCACGCTGAAGTGGGTTGGGGTCAAGTAAGCAAGCACCTAATTCATACTCCTAGAAATTCGCTCATCAGGCGCTTGTTTTCTCTCAATTGCTCAACATTCCCTTCGTACACGATTGTTCCTTTGTCAATGACGTACGCCCTGTCGCTGATATCAAGTGCGAAAAGAACGTTTTGCTCGGTCAACAGAATTGTAATCTTTTCCTCTCTCAGTCTCCCTATCTGACGCTTGAACAGCTCAATGACAATAGGCGCCAGTCCAACCGAAAGTTCGTCGAGCAACAACAATTCGGGATCACCCATTAGGGATCTGCCGATTGTAACCATTTGCTGCTCTCCACCGCTGAGGTCTCCGGCTGCGCGGTACTGCAGACCTTCTAATCTGGGAAACAGATCAAGAATTTTGTCGATCTTTTCCGACCGGTATTTTCCACTCTTGTTTCTGCAACCGAGTTCGAGGTTCTCCCTCACGGTGAGATCAGAAAAAATCAGGCGGTTTTCAGGAACCATACGGATTCCCGTGCGTGCGATCTGAAAGGGCTTATTACCAGCTATTTCCCGCTCCTTGAATTTGATACTCCCGGAACGAGGAGAATTCAGGCCCATGATGCTGCTCAGAGTGGTGGTCTTACCGGCCCCGTTTCTGCCGAGAAGACAGACCACCTCGCCTGTATCAACTGTAAGGGAAACATTGAATACGGCTTGAAACACATCATAAAATGTATTGATATTGCTCACTTCAAGAAGCATAAGCGCCCCCGAAATATACTTCTTGGACCTGTTGATTATTGCGAATTTCTTCAGGTCTTCCGGACGCTATGATCGTGCCGAAATTCATGACGGAAATGTAAGAAGAAACATTGAATACCATATCCATCTTGTGTTCCGTGAAAAGAACTGTAAGGGACATTTCTTGCGCAATTTTTCGTATCATTTGTATAGTGCTGCCGGTTTCCGCTGTCGACATTCCGCATGTCGGCTCATCCAGCAACAGTAATTTCGGTTTAGTAGCCAGTACTATTCCGAGTTCCAGCTTCTTCCTGTCTCCTGCTGATAGCACTCCGGCAGGCTCATTTCTTTTGTCCAGGAGTTCCACCAGCGAGAGAGTTTCTTCCGAATCTTTCGTTCCCAGCTTGGAAGCTTGCGAAAACAAGGAGAATCCCTTTTTCCCGGTGACAAGGACTGTGGAGCGAATGTTTTCAAGGACGGTCAATCCCGGAAATATGCTTGTTACTTGAAATGATCTGCCAATACCGATTCCGACAATTTTTTCAGGTGGAAGGCCGGTTATTTCTTGTCCCTTGAAATACACATGCCCTCGATCGCATGTGTGGTATCCGCTTATCAAATTGAACAGGGTCGTTTTTCCTGCGCCGTTCGGTCCTATAACACTGTAGATCTGGTTGTCCTCGACTGTCAGATCTACACCTGCAACTGCTGCCACGCCTCTGAAAGCTTTCTTCAAACCCTTGATGTGAAGAATTGGCATTTAAGCGGTTTTCCTTTTTGCCCGAGCTTCGAGCCTTTCATGGACAAGGCCCCCCACACCCTGTGGGAAGAACAACACAATAAGGACGAGAGTGAGACCCAGGCACAGGCCCCAGTATTCCGAATATGACGTAACGAATGAATTCAGGAGAACCATTATCGCAGCCCCCAACGTGGGGCCCAGGAAGACGTGCATGCCACCGAGCAAACCCATCAGGATTACCTCACCTGAGTTGCTCCACTTGAGCACATCCGGAGAAAGGGAGGTTTCCAGAAAGACTAGAAGTACTCCCGCAATCCCAGAAAAGAAAGCCGATATCACGAATGCAATTAACCTGTGCTTTTGGGCGTTTACCCCAATGAAGGTCGACCTCTCGGCGTTCTCGCGCAGGGTGTTCAGTATCAGGCCGAAAGGGGATTGCACAATCCGTCGGAGAATGTAGAAACAAATAGCGGTGACAACCAGCGCAAAATAGTAGTAATTGGTGTACGATTCAAGAGTTGAGATACACTCTGGAACGGGTATGCCCTGTATTCCGTCATCGCCTAACGTCAGGCTCCGCCATTTGAATACCAGAATATAAAACAATTGCGAAAAGGCGAGAGTAAGAGTGGCGAAATAGAATACCCCTTTTATTTTCACGCTGAAATATCCGATTACCAGTCCGATTGCAGCAGCAAATGCCGGGCCTGCCAACGCTGCCGCCCATACCGGGCAAGCTGTTTTCACCAACAGCAGGGCGCAGCAGTACGCTCCCGCGCCGTAAAACGCGGCGTGTCCGAAGGACATCATTCCGCCGTAACCCAGGACGAGGTTGAAGCTTGTGGCAAACAGGGCCCAGATCATTATTTTCACGGTCAAATACAAATAATACTGAGAAGTCAGGCGCTCGATAATTAAGGGGAAAGCGATCAGAAGAACTGCTGCGGCCAAGCCGACTATCCATTTGCTTTTGCCGGTGGCATCCACAGATCCCTCTCCTCTCAGTTGACGCCTCTGCCCAACAACCCGGAAGGCCGCAATATCATTATCACAGCGGTCAGGCCGAAAAGGAAAGCCATGGCGTATTTCTCAAGCACCAGTATGCCGAGCGAATACAACTCTCCGGTGATTAGAGCTGCCAACAAAGCGCCCCAGATATTCCCCAATCCACCGATTATGACCACGAGAAAGCATTCTATTATGATATCCATATCCATGGACAACGAAAGTCTCACCGTTGGCGCAATCACAACCCCGGCAAGCCCTCCCAACCACGTGGCTATCATGAACACAATCGTGAACAGTCCATTTACATTGTATCCCAGCATTTCCACCATGGACCTGTGCTCTGCCGCTGCCCTTACGAGTTTCCCCAATGTGGTAAGCCTCAGCAGGAGCCACAAACCCACGGCCACGGCGAAACCGACTCCGATAATAAAGAAATAATAGACCGGAAATTCCTGGCCGGCCAGGGCCACAAAACCCGACAGAATGGGGGGCATGTTTACGATTCTCAGTTCCACGCCCCAAAGCATTTTGACTAGATCTCCGAATATGAAAATCAGGGCATAGGTCAGAAGTATCTGCAGAAGATGTTCCTTGCCGTAGATACGTCTCAGCAGCAAGTACTCGACGAGTCCTCCGAGCAACCCCACGGCAAGTGGGGCCAATATCAGCGCGATCCAAAAACTCCCGGGCGTGGTGGCAAACAGACTGGTCAACGAATAGGCAAGGTACGCGCCCAGCATGTAAAAGGAGCCATGTGCGAAGTTGATCACCCTCATGACGCCGAAAACAAGCGTCAGCCCCGAGGCCATCAAGAAAAGCACCATGGCCCTGCAAAGTCCGCTTATAAACTGCGCGAAAAAGATCGACCAGTCCAGTTCCATGACGAATTTGCTTGCAACCGTGAAACGAGCGATCCACGCCCGCAGAGTGTCGTGATTTCAGGTGTAGGACGACTATTTGTCGCCCTTACGGAGTTCCATTACTTCTGCGCATGTTGGCATGTTCTTGTCCGCGGGGGTCATGACAACGTCTTTGACCACGGGGAAGGGGAATCCCTCCACCTTAACGATCTTGCCCCAGAAGGATGGGGTTTCGGCCTGATGATCGCAGCCACGCATCACTATCTTACCGATGGGCGTATCAATGGCCAGGCCTTCAAGAGCCTTGACTACTTTTTCAGTTTCAACGCTGTCTGCCTTCAAGATGGCTTCTATGAGGAATTTCGCGCAGCAATAACCGCTGAAAGCACCGATTCCTGAGGGATACGGATCGGGCTCCCCAAGTTTTTCCGTGAAGTCCAGATAATTTTTTACGAAAGTCTTGTTTCCGGGGCTGTCCGGGTAATACCACAGGTAATTGGACCCTCCGTAAACATCAACCGGCATGCTGTCTTTGAGAGCCCTGGGGAAGGCTGAATCGGCCAATGAAAATGCAAAGACTGCGACCTTTTCTGTCAGTCCGAAAAGCTTTGCCTGTTTCATTATGGTGACCATTCCTGAGGCTCCGAATGCAATGTAAACCGCGTCAGGTTTCTTGGCCATCATTGCCGTCAAGTATGGGGTGTAATCGGTCTCCTGCAGCTTAGGCCAGGCCTCGCCGACTTTTTCCACTCCCGGTTGGTTGCGGACCAGGCCTTTCCAGAAGTTGTCCGCAATGGAATGGCCGTATTCATAGTCTTCGCCAAGAATGTACCATTTCTTGAATTGTGTGGTGGCAGCAAAGGCTCCACCGGCGCTTCCTTCAATATCCGCACTCGGGGAGCCGCGGAACACATACTGATGACCTTTGGCCTCTGTGATGCGTTCGCTCCTGGCCATGTGAACCATCAGCAGCTTTTTCTTTTGCTTTGCGAATTCCGAGACCGCAAGGCAGGCCCCGCTATTTGTAGTCCCAGCCAAAAAATCCACATTTTCCTTGAGCAGCAATTCTCTTGCGTGACTCAGGGCCTCATCCGGCTTGAACTTATCGTCGCGTGTTACAATTTCTATCTTTCGCCCTTTGAAACCGCCCTTGGAGTTGAACTCTTCAATCACCATTTTCCATCCGTTAAGGGCCGGTTTTGTAAAAGCCGCCGCTCCCCCCGTGTAGGAGTCTATGAGACCGACTTTGATAGGTTTTTCCGCTAGAACACAAGCGGGCGTCGCTATACATATCGCGATTGCGACCAAGCTCGATAGCGCCACCACCGTCCATTTTGTCCCGATTCTCATAATGCTCCTCCTGTACGAGAGTGCTTGGAATGCATGGCCTCCACCGGAACACTGATGGGCCTCCCTTAACGCACAGAATCATCCCATACCGAAGCCTCCTCGGCAAATCTTTTCGCTCGGGCCGTGCAAAAAAGTAAGCGCAACATTCATATTGATGCGCCATCTGTTTGCCCATGGACCTTTGTTTTGCTACTTAATTCTCCACTCGTTTTCGAGGAACCACTTGTAAGTTAATTCCAACCCTTTTCTCAAGGGCACGGAGGGTTTCCAGCCGATATTCGTTAGACGACTGCTGTCGAGAAGCTTTCGGGCCATTCCATCGGGCATGTCGACGTTGAACTTGAACTGGCCCTCGTATCCCGCCACATCTTTGATCAGATAAGCAATCTCCTTTATGGTAACGTCATCCCCTGCGCCAACGTTGATTATTTCACTGGAATTGTAATTATTCATTAGGAACAGGCAGGCATCCGCAAGATCGTCCACATAGAGGAACTCCCTGCGCGGGGTCCCTGTCCCCCATATCTCGACTTCTTCCGCACCCGTCCTCTTACCTTCATGAATTTTGCGCAAAATAGCAGGCAGCACATGGGAGTTAGCGAGATTGAATCTGTCCTCCGGGCCGTAGAGGTTTGCGGGCATGATGGATATGAAATTCGTGCCGTATTGCCGATTGTACGATTGGCACATGATTATTCCGGCAATTTTTGAAACTGCGTAAGGTTCGTTGCTTTTCTCGAGATAGCCGCAAAGGAAATGTTCTTCCTTGAACGGCTGGGGAGCATCTTTCGGGTAAATGCAAGAGCTTCCCAGGAAAAGGAGCTTTTTCACTTTATGAACGTAAGACGCGTGGATCACGTTGGACTGAATCATTGAGTTATCGTAAATAAACTCGGCAGGATAAGTCATGTTGGCATAAATTCCCCCCACCTTCGCTGCTGCCAGGAATACCCAATCTGGCTTCAGTTGGCTGAACAGGTCCATCGTCTGCTTCTGGTCGCGCAAATCTACGCGTGAGTTCGGCCGAACAGTGGAATAGCCGTGTTGGGACAGTTTGCGACAAATGGCTGAACCCACCATACCGGTATGTCCTGCGACGTAGATTCTAAGGTCGCGCTGATTAGCCTCCATCTGTTAGAACTCCAGTGATGCCCGAAGGCACGGTAATTGGAATATGCCCGTCGGAAAATGAGGGCATTTTTCATCGTCAAAAAGATTTACCAGGACTGAATTTGCGCGGTTTACCGAGAACCAGATCCTCGGCAGATTACGCCGATTCTTGTGCTGAGGTCCGTTTTGTCGAGCCCCAACAATCTGCAGCAGCGTCATTATACAACGTACAAGGGCAAGTTCAAAGGCCTACCACAAAGAACTGCTCGGCAATCCGAGTATTGAACTGGAGATGATAATGGTCTTGATTGAGCCCGCATCTATGAGGTACGTTTGGGCCCTATGGCCGATTCTTGAGGCTGGCCAATTATCCTGATCAGGGCGGTCTTCTCTCAAGAGGACGAAGTCCCGGCTGAGTGGCTTTCAGGCTTCAGATGAAAGATACTCAATTGGTCTGCCCATCAAATAGAGACGATTGATGGAAACTGACAAGATGCTGATTCAACTGGACGACGTATCTGTAAAAATCGCAAACGCCGTGATTTTGTCCGGCATCAACTGGGTTTTGAGATCCAATGAAAGTTGGGCTGTACTGGGGGGCAACGGGGCAGGGAAAACAACTTTTCTTAGCCTCGTCCGGGGAGACATATGGCCCGACCCTACACACGGCAAACGACTATATTGTGATAACGGCAGTGTCCACGAAAGCCCCATGAGTTTTCGTCAGACGACAGGAATAGTATCACCGGAGCTTCTCGACCGTTACAGGAAAGAACGCTGGAATTTGTCAGGTCTTGAAGTCGTCTGTACTGGTTTTCGAGGCACGCCGCTTTTGTACGAAGAAGCGACCGCCATACAACTGGATCAGGCACATCAAACTCTCACTCTGTTAGGCCTGGAAGAATTGTCGGATCGGCGCATTCTCGGTATGTCGTACGGAGAGGCCAAGAAGGTCTTGATAGCTCGGGCTATTGTTCACAAACCGCGAATACTCTTTTTGGACGAACTGGATGCAGGATTGGACCCAGCTTCCAGGAAGGCCGTAATGGCTACCATCGAACGCTCGGCCAGTCTGGGAGCTCAAGTTATATGTGCTGCACACGATGTTGAGCAGGTTCCTAGTGTGGTTACGCGTGTCCTTGTTTTGAGCTCGGGCCGCGTTACCGGGCAAGGTTCGATTGAGGAAGTGTCTTCTGAAATCCGCAATGCATCGAAGCTAAAACCAAAACGGATTCTTGATCTGAATCACAATCCGGAAAAGCAACCGGCTCATGGTGAACCCATCGTACAAATAGAAAATGCGGATGTTTGCCGGGGAAGGAAAAGGGTTCTCAAACAGATAAGCTGGACCGTGAGGGCTGGCGAAAACTGGGCGGTGCTGGGAAGAAACGGTTCAGGCAAATCCTCGTTGCTGAAGCTTATTGCCGGGGACCTCCGTCCCGTATGGGGCGGAACTGTCAGGAGGTTCGGGCAGGGGAACCCTAAAAGTCTCTGGGAAATTCGGAGACTGATAGGCTTTGTGACTCCGGATCTCCAGTACATGCATGTGTTCAACCAAAGCGGTCTTGAGATGGTGCTTTCAGGATTCTACGGGAGCACCGGTCTTCCTGAGAAACCGACTCACGAACTAGCTGCTGCTGCCCAGTATTGGTTCGGATTGCTGGGAATCCCAGAGCTACAAGGCCGTGAGGTCAGGACCCTTTCCCACGGGCAGATTCGAATCCTCATGATATTGAGGGCAGTAATTTCAGATCCGAAGATACTTTTGCTGGACGAGCCCATGTCAGGGCTTGATGCAGCTGCTAGAAGCGATCTTCTCTCAGTTATCGAGAACTTGATCGGTATGGGCAAAACCATGATCTATGTGAGCCACAGGCAACTTGAAGTGTTGCCGTCCATCACGCATGTGGCAGTACTGGAAAAAGGACAAATGGTTTTCCAAGGCCCAAAGAGTGAATGGCAAGAGCGAGAAAAGACTTGCCTGGACAAGGTCGGATTGTGCAGCGGACAGCCTGGGTAAGCTGCCCACCTTGAGTTGCAGTCCGACATCAGCTTCCGTAGTCGAAGCCGACGCAATGAAGCATGAAAGAGCGTCGGTAAGACCGGCATATATCCTCCCTCTAAATGCCGAAGCCTGACGAAGGTTATCTCGATCTTACCGTCAGCACTGGACAGCTTGCTCTTCTTACCACTGTTTCCGCTGTGCTTCCCACGAGCAGGTGACTCAGTCCTGTCCTGCCGTGAGTACCCATTATGATGAGATCAGCTGATTCCTGTTCGGCAAGCTTCACTATTTCCTCTCCTGGAATCCCAACTCTCGAAAAAGTCTTTGTTGTGGGCACTTCACGCCTGAATTTTTCGCCGACCTCATCCAATCGTTCCTGTGCTGTCTTTTCCACTGTATCAAGGGCTTCACCGTACACGGGGAGATCTATCAATGCCGGATGCCTGAGGAACCTGGTGTTTATGACGTTCACAATCAACAAGTCGGATCCGAAAGCCGAGGCGAAGCTCAGGGCCAGTTGAGCCGCGCGCTCCGAGTTTTCGGAGAAATCTGAGCAATACAGGATTTTTTTCGGAATCATGACTCTAATCTCCTTGAAGTCTACGGATCGGTCATGACAGCGAGTATAGCGGACACAATTTAGGAACCCAAATGTTTTCAGGATAGGGATTGCGCCCCTTTTCTTCTGGTCAAGCGCACGACACTCCCAGAAGTGTCGCACGTAGACGCCAATATTTGGATCGCCAGAAAGACGCAGCTCGGACGGCTCACTAACAAAACGTGGTTGAGAGTTCCGCACACAACTTTTCCTGCTTCATCACAGGTGGTAATATACTGTGATTGAAATTGTTGGATAGGAATTATCTTTCGTCACAAATTAGTGATGACAATTTTCAAATGTGATTGTGAGGCGCGGTGGCAGCCAACAAATATTTCGCGATAAATTTAGATCAAACTGCTGTTCCGAATGCGGAACGACTCATGACGGCGGGACGGGAGCGGCGTCTTAGAGATGATCTCCCTGACATGTTGTTCTTTCTCACGCACCCTAAAACAGTCAGTGTCGGTCTCAGGGATCGCCATCAAGCCCAACCTAAGGATCTACTTGTTCCAATAGAAAGGCTCGAACAAGAAGGCATAGCATTTGTGCGATCCGTGAGGGGGGGGGGAATCACGTATCACTGGCCTGGGCAGATTGTGTGCTATCCGATTGTTGCCCTATGCAGGAATGAAAGAGATATTCCCGAGTACATGAACAAATTGGAACAAATTGGAATCGAAACACTCGAAAGCTTCGGGGTCAAGGCGCATCGGAGACGCGACTCCGCAGCACATTTGGGACTGTGGTCGGATGGAAAAAAAGTCGTGTCCATGGGAGTCAGAGTCACCAATTGGGTGACAAGCTTCGGTTTTGCCATTAATCTGGAAGGAGACATTTCCCCGTCGGCGTACGTGAGACCGTGCGGCATAGAAGGGGCGCAGCTTACAACGCTCCAGGAAGCGATCGGGAATGCACCGCCAAGGGAAAAGGTCATCGACAGGGTAGCCGAATGCTTTGCTTCGGTGTTCCAGCGTGAGCCATCGAGGACACCTCCTGGAGTCCTCGAAGCAATCAGATCAGCAGCGGAACCGATACAGAACATGAGGGATGGATGAGGCAAATGACCAAAGAAGACCTGTTTCAAGTAATGGACCCCGAAGGTCAAGCGGATCTCGCCGCAATCGAGGGGATTTCCGAGGCGGACAGAATGAAGATGTACCGTCTCATGATGTTTACACGTCTTTGGAATACCAAAGCCCTGAGCCTCCAGAGACAAGGCCGGCTGGGGACTCTTGCCTCTGTGCGCGGCCAGGAAGCCTCCAACGTGGGGATGGGACTGGCGCTCGGGCCTGATGATTGGTTTTGCCCCGCATTCCGGGAATATGGCGCTATGTTCACAAGGGGAGCACAACCCGTGAAACTGTTCCAATACTGGGGTGGAGACGAAAGGGGCGCTGCTCCGCCCGAGAATTCGCATATGCTGCCTGTTTGCATAACAGTGGGCTCGCATCTGTGCCATGCGGTGGGAATAGCCATGGGAGCAAAGATACGAGGAGACAAAATCGCAGTGATGTCCAGCTCCGGAGATGGGTCCACATCGCAAGGGGATTTCCACGAAAGCCTCAATTTTGCGGGCGTGTACAAGCTTCCGGTTGTGTTCGTGATTCAGAACAATCATTGGGCCATTTCAGTTCCGCTACACCAGCAGACGGCAACCGAAACGATTTCCCAAAAAGCCGCGGCTTACGGGATCAACGGCGAACGAGTGGATGGAAATGATGTATTCGCAGTCTACCTGACTGTGAAACGGCTGCTGGACCTGGCAAGATCAGAGCACAAGCCGTCGCTGATAGAGATGGTGACCTATCGAATGGATGACCATACCACGTCCGACGACGCAAGCAGATACCGCACCGAAGAAATGATCGGCCCCTGGAGGGCGAAAGATCCCGTCGACCGACTGCGAAAGTTCCTTATTGCTAATCACGGATGGGACGACAACAAAGAAGCCGAGCTTCAAGCCGAATTGACCGCTCAGGTGGAGAAGTCGGTCCAAGATTATGAGGCGCTGCCTTTACCGCATCCCACTGAAATGTTTGATCACATGTACGCTGAAATGCCTTGGCACCTGCTGGAACAAAAAGATCGAATGCTCAAACGTCTGGGCGAAACTGCGAGGTAAAAATATGGCACGCTTATCTATGGTTGAAGCGATCAACGTCACTCTCCATGAATTAATGGCCAGAGACGAAAGAATAGTTGTCCTCGGCGAAGATGTCGGCAAAGACGGCGGAGTATTCAGAGCCACAGTCGGACTTTTGGATAAGTTCGGTCCAATGCGGGTCATAGACACTCCGCTGGCTGAAAGCTGTATAGTGGGGTCTGCAATCGGCATGGCTGTGTACGGGATGCGGCCCGTGGCTGAAATACAATTCGAGGGCTTTATGTTCAAGGCGTACGACCAGGTTTACAGCCATGCGTCTCGGCTGCGCAGGCGTTCCCAGGGAGTTTACGGTGTCCCTCTAGTAATAAGAGCCCCGTACGGCGCAGGCGTACGAGCCCTGGAACATCATTCTGACGCTCCGGAAGCGCTGTTTGCTCATGTTCCGGGCCTCAAGGTGGTTATTCCTGCGACTCCATCCGATGCAAAGGGTCTCCTCACCTCATCCATCGAGGACCCGGACACGGTTATATTCCTTGAACCGAAGCGTCTTTATCGTCTGTTCAAGGAGGAAGTGCCGGAGGGAGATTATCGAGTGCCTCTGGGTGAGGCTCGCGTGGTCCAGGAAGGCGATGATGCAACAATCGTGACTTACGGCGGAATGGTGAGCGTATGCGAAAGGGCGGCTCAGCACGTTGCTTCGGAAGGTGTCAGCGCAGAAGTTATAGATCTCCGGACAGTTTGGCCGTTCGATATCGATGCAATCACAAAGTCGGTGACCAAGACAGGCAGGCTGATAATTTGCCACGAGGCTCCGCGTTCACTCGGCGTGGGTGCGGAAATTGCCGCACAAGTGGCTGAGAAATGCCTGTTGTCGCTCCAGGCGCCGATCGTGCGAGTCACGGGAAATGACGTGATCCCGCCACTCTCGAAACTGGAAGAATACAATTATCCCGATTCGGAGCAAGTGGTTCGGGCGATTCACGAAACCGTGCAGTTCTAATTAATTGGGGAGGTAATATCCATGAAGCATGCATTCAAACTGCCGGACGTAGGGGAAGGAATTGCCGAAGCTGAAATCGTAGAATACCTCGTAAAGGCCGGCGACCAAGTGAAGGCTGACCAACCTGTGGTCAGGATAGAAACCGACAAGGCCGTAGTGGAACTGCCTTCGCCCGTTAGCGGGGTAGTCGTCGAGATACCTCACAAACCGGGCGACTCGGTGAGAGTCGGCGAAACCCTGCTGGTTATCGAAACCGAGGCCGCGGAAGCAGCTGCGGCCGTAGAGCCGGCGAAGGCCGTGGAGAAGGAGGCCCCCCCTGAGGACAGAAGTAGGGCTCCGGTGAAAATCGAGGAACCGCCACGCAAAGCCGAGGTGCCTGCCCCTGCCGCAGCTCCCGCAGAACGAGTTCAAGTCCAGGCCACTCCACATA
>JACRDE010000598.1 GCA_016212935.1 Desulfomonile tiedjei
ACGGCAAAGTGATCGGGAAACTGGCTCAACTGGACGTGCTCAGGGCACTGGAACCGAGATATTCCGAGTTGATCGACCTCAAGAAAGTATCTGGGTTCGGTCTGAGCGCGGAGTTCATGAAATCCATGATGGATCGGTACGAGCTTTGGAAAGCGCCTCTGGAAGATCTCTGCCGGAAGGCGGCTCAAGTTAGACTGGGGACGCTCGTCTCAGCTCCTTTGGAGGCAGAAATCATAGACCAGAATGCAACACTGGACAAGGCAGTCCACCAGATGATCATGGGACATCATCAGTCGCTGTTGGTCACTTCCGGGGAAAGCATAGTGGGGATACTAAGGCTCACTGATGTTTTCAAGGAAGTCAGCGATAGAATAAAAGCCTGCAAGATCTGACCCCCGTTCTTCGGGATATGTGTAAGGAGGGCACTCTTCATGACCGCGGATGCAGCAATAGCTTCCAAAGGAATCAAAATAGATTGGACGAGGCTTATTGCCTTGTTGACCGGAGTTGGTCTTTTCATAGTCGTCTACTATTCACCGTCCTGGCCTGATGCGATCGATCCTGTGGGCAAGCATTTCGCCTTGTCTCCGGAGGGCAAAGGGGCCATAGGTGTTTTTCTGCTGGCCGGAATCTGGTGGGTTTTCGAGGTGGTTCCCATTGGAGTTACGAGCCTTGTCATAGGCATTACGCAGGCCCTTTTCATGATTCGCCCTGCTAAAGAGGCCTTCAACGACTTCATGGACCCTGCGGTGTTGTTTATTTTTAGTTGCCTTGTCATCGGCCTGGTTTTCACGAAGACAGGTCTGACCAAACGGCTCGCGTACAAGATGCTCGCCATGTGCGGCGAGAAAACCACTTCCATTTATCTGGGCATCTTCGTCCTTATCACCGTTTTGACCCATATCATGGCCCACACGGCAGTGGCGGCGACCATGTATCCTCTTCTCTTGGCAATCTACAGCCTTTACGGAGAAGGCGATAAGCCGACCAAATTCGGGAAAGGTCTGTTTATAGGCATGGCTTACGTTTGCGGGGCCGGTAGCGTGATTACATTGCTTGGATCTGCCCGCGCGATCGTGGCCCTGGGCTTTTTCAAGGAGATGGCCGGAGTGGACACGCCTTTCTATCTTCTAACGTGGTACATGGCACCGGCCGGCTGGCTAATGGTCGGCTTGCTTTGGCTCTTTTTCGTTGTATTCTTCAAACCTGAAAAGGACGTTATACATGGTTTGAAGGAGCGGGTGAAAGAATTGAGCGCCCAAATGGGGCCGATCTCAAAGAAAGAAATCTACAGCCTCATCATTATCTTTGCGGCTATCATTTTCATGTCCCTCCAGGTTACCATTCCTGCACTGCAGAAACTGGACAAGACGGCCATAATACTCGTTGCTACAGTGCTGTTCTTCGTGCTAAAGATTCTCGACATAGATGATTTGGAATTGATTCCCTGGAACATCGTGTTGCTGTTTTCCGGCGCGATGAGCATCGGCTATTGTCTGTGGAAAACAGGGGCAGCCGAATGGATGGCTGTAAACTGGCTTGTGATGTTCCAAAAGGCCCACTGGCTACTGTTTGTTTTGAGCGTGGCCTTTTTCGTGATGATTCTGACCAACTTCATCATGAACGTCGCAGCAATCGCCATCGCACTGCCAGTGGCACTGGTTATCTCCAAGTACTTGGGTGTGGCTCCGGACGTGGTCATGTATGCTTCACTCATGACCGCAGGCATGCCTTTTATCCTACTGGTAGGAGCGGCCCCAAATGCGATTGCGTACGACTCGAAGCTGTTCACGAGCGGTGAGTTCTTCAAGTACGGCTGCATAGCCAGCGTCATATTGATGGTGGTTTGCGCCCTTTGCTGCTATGTGATATGGCCGCTACAGGGTATGCCCACACTACTGCCCAAGTAGATGCTGAATTAAGGCTTTTTCTTGAGAGGAATATAACATGAAGCGCAATTCACTGGTGCTAATCTTGAGTATAATAGCCGTCTTGCTTGCGGCAGGGATGTGTTGGGGTGAAAAACCGTCTGCGCCGAACGCTGTTCTCGTGATTCAAGGGAAGGTGCTTGATCCCTCGGGAAATGCCATTGGCGACGCAACCATCATGCCGTATTTGAACGGAAGACCTCACATCACTAACGGTCACGGCGCAGGAGCGGACAAACTGGCCACCACAGGCAGGAACGGCCTTTTTTCAACGGAAATCCCTGCTTCTGCCGAGGCTATAAAAAACGGAAAATGGGCCCTAAAAATAACGCGGCCCAGTTTCAAGCCCTCTCAACTCGTCCCGTTGAAGGTGTTCGACGAGGGGGCAGATGAAAAGGGTACCACCCGTTATGTCTCGTCGGTTACTGTCCCTATGCAAAGATTTCAGGGAACAGCTTTTTGGATCGCCCTGGTAATATTCATACTGGTTTACGTGCTGATAGCCTTCGAAGTACTTCACAGGACCCTCGCAGCCTTTCTGGGGGCCGCCGTGCTCCTTCTGATTACCCATACTATCGGACATTTTGACGAAAGTTTCAACGTGCTCACTTACGAGCAGGCCTTGCACGCTGTTGACTGGAACGTGATATTCCTGCTCATGGGCATGATGATTATCGTGGGAGTGCTGAAAGTCTCAGGGGTGTTTCAGTGGCTTGCGTACAAGTCATTTCAGGTGGCCAAAGGCAACATTTTCTTTCTTGCATCGGCATTGTGCGTTGTCACAGCGGTGACGAGCGCATTCCTGGACAACGTCACAACCATGCTTTTGCTTACTCCGGTGACCATGGAAATCGCCGTGGTGCTTGGAGTGTCCCCATTCGTCTTCCTTCTACCTGAGATATTGGCCTCGAATTTTGGAGGTACTGCAACCCTGATCGGTGATCCGCCGAACATAATGATCGGATCGTTCGCGGGGATTACTTTCAACGAGTTCGTCATCAACCTTACGCCAGTGGTGATTGCCGTGATGGTGGCACAGATCATCTATAACAAGTTCCTGTACGGTTCGGATTACCGCAAGGCCAAAGTTGAAGACGTCCCCAAAATGATAGCCTTCTTGAAAGAGAAGTACAAAATAACCGACGCGAAGGTCCTGACCCTGGGCGGAATTGTCCTATTGATCGTGATCGGCATGTTCATCCTTCACGGAGTATTCCACATGGAGGTCAGTGTGGCCGCTCTGTTCGGCGCGGCTTTGATCGTGCTGTTGACCAAGGCGGACATTGTGGAGCTGCTGGAAAAGGAGATCGAATGGCCTTCTCTGGTTTTTTTCATTATGCTGTTTATAGTTGTGGGGGCAGCGGAACATACGGGAATACTTCAAGTCATAGGTGACTGGATACTTGAGGTATGCCAAGGGAAACTCTGGGTCGCAGTGCTAATCATTTTATGGGTGTCAGGAATAACGTCGGCTATCGTCGATAACATCCCTTACACTGCAACCATGCTGCCCATAACGCTGTTTCTCACGAAAACCATGCCTGGAGCCGAATCAGGTGTCCTCTGGTGGGCACTGGCGCTTGGCGCTTGTTTCGGCGGGAATGGCACCATAATTGGAGCATCGGCCAACGTGGTCACCACTGGAATAGCAGAAAAGGCCGGGTACAAGATCACATTCGGCCAGTTCGTGAAAGAGGCGGCACCCATTACCCTGATAAGCCTGGTGATTTCTTCGGTGTTTCTGTTGCTGAGGTATTAGGGACGCTTGTAAAGAACAACAAGCCGGATTTCAGTTATATGAAAACACTTGAGAAAATCCATAGGAGAACCCACTATGATAATGAAGGTATTGTTGGTGGACGATGAAGCTCCCTTTGTGGAGGCTTTGGCCAAGCGGCTCGACAAGAGAGGCGTGACCGTGTCAACGGCATTTAGCGGCCCGGAGGCGCTGGAAAAGCTCCAAGAGGACTCCCGGATAGATGTCGTCGTCCTGGATGTCAAGATGCCGGGCATGGACGGTATTGATGCTCTCAAGGCGATCAAGTTAGCTTATCCTCTGGTAGAGGTTGTCATGCTGACTGGACACGCAACTGTGGAGTCCGCAATAGAAGGCATGAAACTCGGCGCCCTGGATTACCTTATGAAGCCTTGCGAGATGGAAATTCTCATGACCAAGCTTCAGGAGGCAAAGGCGAAGAAGTCCAAGCAGGAAGACAAAATCGCTGAGGCCAGGGCTATGAACATTGCGTTACGACGGGGCGATTGATCCGCTGCCGCGAACGTCCGTGGGCAACGGCTCACTGGGATTAGGCCATGAATATGGTGACAGCTAAACGTCGATCACTGTAGAGACAGAAATATAGTGGTCGACGAAATGAAAATCCTCCCCTCTAAAAAAGATGGGAGGAATACTCATAGGCGCTAACTTGATGAACTGGCTCGCGTTATTTCAACTACTTAGCCAAGTGCAACACCGTCACCCCGGCGAAAGCCGGGGTCCAGAGTCTGTTGAGAAGACTGGATTGCAGCCTTCGCCGGAATGACGGATTAAGAGCCAAAGATACTTAAGTTAGCGCATGTGGGGACTTAGGGGAATTTTCGAGGAAATCAGGAAATGCTCTCGGCACATGCCATTGATCCCGTATCATGGAGCTGCGGCCGATCGATCAACTTTTCAGACCCAAAGCAATTGAACAAGAGGTGCTATATGCCGCATTCAATGCCTGTTTCAAAGCTTATGACCCCGCCGAATCAATGGCCTCAAATCAGGGGAGAGGCCGATGTTTACACTGTCATAAAACTCCTGCGAATAATAACCGAAGATCAGAAACTGGAGCACGGTCATTCCACTCCGCTAATCATGGACGAGAATTACAATCTCCTTGGCTTTGTGCACCTGACCGACCTCCTCAAAAGCGTCAGGCACGTGTGGGAAAAGAAGGACGAAGGCACTCGGAAAGGGGAGCGCAAGTACCCGCCGGTCAAAGATCTGGCGGTTGCATTCGAGGGCTCTGTCCGTCCGGACGACAGCATTCTCAAAGCCCTGGATATCATGATGGACCATAACGTTTCTCTGGTGCCTGTGATGAAGAACGGCAAGCTGGAGGGCATGATAAAGCTTTCGGATATATTTAACGAAGTAGCCGCTCTTTTGTTTGACGAAACAGACCCTGAAGAGAAGCACAGACTTCTGCGAGATTACCATATGTAGCTCTTCTGAGGGGGATCTCGGAACATTCGCGATAGGCAAAGCCCACAGCGGTCTCCAGTGGAGGTGACGACATGGACGGTC
>JACRDE010000599.1 GCA_016212935.1 Desulfomonile tiedjei
ACGCGGAGCCTCTACCACTCCGACTCCCTCGAAAGGATTCGGCTGCGCGAAAGCGCGGACATGGCGGCTCAGGATGTCCGGTTCATTGAGGAGTTTCTCCATGACCTCTATTGAATAGAGAATCTCCACCAGTCGCGCCAGATGATTGTGGAACGAACTCATCACAGGCCCGCGATCCAATCTGATGAACTCAGCCCATTCCTGGTCGGCTCGAGGTGTTCCGCATCCGGTGCACACGTTTAGGCGAGCAGCCGGCCCAACTTTGTAGATGCCGTCCGGATACCCGAGTCCTTTGTAATAAGGAGATTTGAGATAGGATGACGGTTCCACTGCCTCTCCGATATAGTCCTGGTACCGCGCGGGGTCTATGTCGTCAGTTGCGAATTTGCCCTTCGAGTCTATGAAACGAAGCTTTCCGTCCACATGCTCGAGGTTGCCCTGATCGTTGACAAGGCCCAAGAACATGGATGGGAAATTTGCGAAAGTCCGTATTTCTTCTTGATACTTTTCCAGGACCCCCTTGAACCAGACAAGTGTCCGCTCAATTATTTCCAGGGCTTCCGGAATCATGGCGAGCATCAGGTCTCGATTCTCTTCTGTTAGCGGCTGATTCACGCCGCCAGGAACGACCCATGATGGGTGAATCCGTTTTCCTGCAAAGAGCTGTATTATCTGCTGACCGATCTGGCGCAGCCTCACACCGTCTACTGCAAATTGCCGATTTGCCTCGAGTACACCCAGGAAGTTTCTTTTGGCCGGCTCTGTATCCATGCCCAGCAGAAAATCCGGGGAAGAGAGATGAAAGAAGCTCAAGGCATGAGACTGTATGTATTCGCCACAGTTCAGAAGGCGCCTGAGCTTGGCCCCGGTATCAGTAATGCGGACTCCCAGAATGGCATCGCATGCTTTGCCCGACGCCAAGGAATGGCTGACCGGGCAAATCCCGCAGATTCTCTCCACCAGGGAAGGCATTTCGTAGAACGGCCGACCCTCGCAGAATTTTTCGAATCCGCGGAATTGGGTTACATGGAAGGTGGCGTCAGCCACGTTTCCCTTTTCGTCCATCATTATGGTTATTTTGCCGTGACCCTCGATTCGGGTTATCGGCTCGATCACGATTCTTTGCTCCATCAGAATGCCTCCCGCTCAGGTTATGCTCCGAACCGGGTCTTTCCTTTGGGGTCGGGAATTCGTCCTTCCAGGAGTTCGCCCAGCACGTAATAAATGGCGTCCGACGGAGGCGGGCATCCCGGCAAGAACAGGTCCACATTCACGATCTCATGTACCGGCCGGGCCTTTTTCAGTAGCCGCGGCACTCCGAATCTTGGAATTTGCTGGTTAAATGTCGCGTTTTCCACATAGGCCCGCGTGAGGACGTCGTCTACCTTGAACTGGTTGCGCATGGCCGGCACGTTTGCTGTTACAGCGCAATCTCCGAATGAAATTAGCAGATTGGTTCCGTTACGTATCTCATGGATCTTCTCTTCATCTTCGTCGCTGCTCACAGCTCCTTCCACGAGAGTTACGTCCACGCCGCCGGGAAATTGCTTTATGTCCACTAGAGGGCTGTACACGATCTCAATCAGATCCGCGAGCCCGATTATCTTTTCATCGATGTCAAGAAACGACATATGACAACCGGAACAGCCGTCCAGCCAGACTGTAGCCACCTTCACCTTTCCGGAAGAAGCTGCGGCCTGTTCCTCGAAATCCTGAAGAGCCCAGCCATTGTTTTCGATGGTCCATCCGTTGGGGGTGGTTTTCTTTATGTTGTCGTTCATTTCTGTCCCTCCTTCCGCATAAGCTGCAGATAAGGCAGGAACTGTCTGCGTTTGGTCATTTCGGCCACGGATTTGCCTTTCTCGGAAAGAGCGCCCGTGGGACAAACGTGAACGCATTTACCACAGCCCGTACACGTTTCCGAGTCACCCCATGGTTGACTCAGATCTGTGATCACCTTTGCCGTGATTCCCCGACCCATGACATCCATTACGTGGGCACCTTCTACTTCGTCGCAGACACGGATGCATCTGGCGCAAAGCACACACCGATTGTGGTCCACGGAGAACCTGCTGTGAGTTGCATCAATAGAGTGTCGCGGATAAATGTAGTCAAAATGGACGTGACTCATTCCCAGTTCCACGGAAAGTGCTTGAAGCTCACATTGGCCGTTGGAAACACACACCGAACAGACGTGATTCCGCTCGGTGAAAAGTAGTTCGAGGATTTTTCTTCGATAAGCGGTTACCCGCTCCGAATTGGTAGTCACTTCCATGTCTTGGCGCACCAATGTGACGCAGGACGGCAGCAATCTTGGGGCCCCTTTTACTTCGACAATGCAGAGCCTGCAGGCGCCCCGTTCAGACAAGCCGTCCAAGTGGCAAAGGGTCGGTATATTGATGCCGTTTTGACGAGCCACGGACAATATGGTTTCGTCTTCTCTGGCACTAATATCTTTGCCGTCGATCTTGCACATCAACAGCCTGACGGGGTTTACGTCGGTGCGCAGCGGCTTACCACGTGGATGTAAACGTTGCTCCGTCATTTTGCCTCCTTGGAACCGCCGCAGTTGCAGGCTCCGGCAGGACACGTTTTGTCGTGGATGTGAGCTTCGTACTCGTCGCGGAAATACCGCAAAGTGCTCATTACTGGATTTGGAGAGGTCTGCCCAAGTCCGCAAAGACTGGTGTTTTTCACGAGATCGCAGAGTTCCTCCAGGTTGGGAATGTCAGCTGACTTGCCGGTTCCGTTGGTTATGGAACTCAGCAGGTTGTAAATCTGAGTGGTCCCTACCCGGCAAGGCACGCATTTGCCGCAGGATTCGCTCATGCAGAATTCCATGAAGAATTTTGCAACGTCCACCATGCATGAGGTCTCATCCATGATGATCAACCCGCCGGAGCCCATTATGGAGCCCACTTTGGCAAGTGATTCGTAATCCACGGGCATATCAAGAAATTGCTCGGGTATGCAGCCGCCGGATGGACCTCCGGTCTGGACCGCTTTGAAACGACGGTTTTCAGGAATGCCGCCGCCGATGTCAAAGACTATGTCTCGAAGCGGGGTTCCCATTGGAACTTCAATCAGGCCCGTGTTGTTGACGCGGCCTGCAAGCGCGAACACTTTGGTTCCTTTGCTCTTTTCCGTGCCGATTTCAGCGAACCAGTCGCCTCCGTTTCGGATTATGGGAGGAATATTTGCGAAAGTTTCCACGTTGTTGATTAGGGTAGGGAAGCCCCAGAGACCGAATTCCGCTGGGAACGGCGGCCTGGGACGGGGAGTGCCACGGCGGCCCTCGATGGAGGCGATGAGAGCGGTCTCTTCACCGCACACGAATGCGCCTGCACCCAATCTGACTTTGATTTCAAAATCGAAGGTCGTGTTGAAAACGTTTTTTCCGAGCACGCCCAGCCTTTCAGCCTGTGCGATCGCATGCCGTAAACGCCTCACTGCGAGGGGGTACTCCGCACGGACGTAAATGAATCCGTTAGTCGCGCCCACAGCGGCTCCCGCAATCGCCATCCCCTCAATGACCCTGTGCGGATCACTTTCCAGAACGCTACGGTCCATGAAAGCGCCGGGGTCTCCTTCATCCGCGTTGCAGATGACGAACTTGGTCTTGTTGAAGGCTTTTGACACAGCCGTCCATTTGAGACCGGTGGGGAATCCCGCACCGCCCCGGCCCCTCAGACCGCTGGTCGCAACGTCGTCTATGACTTCGTTGGGGGTCATGGCTCTCAAGGCCGTATAAAGGGCCTGATAACCACCTTCCGCTATGTAGTCCTCTATACTCTCGGGATCTACTTTACCGCAGTTTTCAAGCACAATCTTTTGCTGGCGCTTGAAAAATGGCAAATGGCTCGAGCAGTCGAGGCGACTGACGGGCGAGCCGCCGAGAGAGTCGAGGATTTCCGAGACGTCCGACACCTGGACACCCTGATAGTAGACGCCGTCGGGCTCCAGATAGAGGAGCGGACCTACCGCGCACAGACCGAGGCAACCAACGCCCTTGACTCGGGTCCAGTTCTCCAGTCCTCTTCGGTTGACTTCTCGTTCCAGGCTCTCCTTTACAACCCCGCTCTGGCACGATAGGCAGCCGGCGGCAACACAAACGTTTATCTGATATTTTATTCCTTCCTGCTTATCCTTCTCGATTTTTGCGATCTGCTGGAGGTCTTCAAACGTTAGTGTCATTTTCCGTCCACCTCCGTACTTTTTCGAGCACTTCGTCCGCTTTCATTCGGCCCTTGACTTCTCCGTCAAAAACTACGGCAGGAGCGAGGCCGCAAGATCCCAGACACCTGGCGGTGACCAGAGATATCTTGCCGTCCGAAGTGGTTTCGCCCGGGCCGATTCCGAATTCGTCTTCAAAGGTGTTCAGTATAGTGGCAGCTCCTCCGATATAGCACGCGGTTCCTTTGCAGACCACGCACGTATGGTCGCCAGGAGGTTTGAGAGTGAAATAGTGATAGAAAGTAGCCACCCCATATACCAGGCTCAGCGGGACATGGAGCGCATTGGCCACATACTTGAGCGAGTCTGTGTCCAGGAATCCGAAATGCTCCTGGACCGAGTGCAGGGTCTCAATAAGGGCGTGGGGCGCGTTACCATGAAGCCGCATGGTCCTGTTGACAAATCGCCATCTGGTATCCTGCGCTTCTTTAGTTTTTGCTCCGACTTTGGCCTCCATTGTTGTCTCCTAATCTGGCATGGTGTTCGGGTTGGACATTCGAGCGGGATTCCCGAATAAACCAGCACCTGAAAAAATCCCACACATACATGGTCGACTTTCTTTGAACCATTTCGACGTTTATTGTGTCTTGACAAAACAGCCCGGAAACATTCCCACGGATCCACTCGAATACAAAGCAATTCCTGTGCCAAGGCCCCGCGCGTGGTGTGGTGCTGTATGTAAGCTAAATTTCAACGGAAAATGACGGTCCGGTTAAGAGTTACTTGCTGCGCGAATCAGGGTCCTGTTATAATTTCTGACAGGCTGTAAAAGCAGTAAAGTCGTGGGGTGAAATAGGCTATTTTCCCGTCTTTTTATTTATTTGTCTTTCACAAAAGGGAGGTCCGGCTCAGTTCATCGGATAATGCCGTGCGCGCGGAAACCGGCAACAACGATCGGAAATGACTGGCAGATTGGAGCTGCCTTCAAATTCAAAGCATCCTGCAAATCGTGCAAACTTGTGAAGAGGCTCGGAGTCATGGGTGCTTGATCGAGCGTGCCACGATGCGGAGTTATTGAGCGGCGTTGGAACACCCTTTCCGTGCCCCTCATCCAGCAAGAAGACGCTTTTTCGAGCACAACTTGGTGCTTTCTGCCGGAAAGCGCATTGGCGGTACAAGCGTGTCCGTGGTGACTCGGCGGCACAACATGCTATAATGTGCGCACAGAAATTGGTCTCCTCCGGGTCAATCAGCGCAACATGCAATGCCTCACTTGAGCCGGATTCCGGAGTCAAAATGCGGCGGCGCGTAGCAATCTGACTACGCGGGGATCAAAATGCCGATAATTAGCAGAATCAAGGCCTTTTACGGCCGCATTTCTTTCAAGTTTCTCGCCATAACTTCAGCCACCACTACGATCATCTTCGGGCTCTTGCTGTTCTGGTTTTCCTGCCAACAGGAAGAGCACATAATGGAGCAGGTTCGCAAACAGGCCATGATACTCTGCAAGCAAATAGTGCTTACAAGGCAGTGGGTGGCTGACCACGGGGCTATCCTGGTTCCGAAAAGTGGCGAAGTTCGTTCGAGCCCATTCTTCGAAAAACCTGACGTGGAGGGCGGGGACGGTCTCACGTACACCAAAGTCAGCCCCTCGATCCTCACGAGAATATTGTCCGACCGGGCCGCCAAGAGTGAACTCTACTCATTCAGACTCACCAACACTGACCGGATGAATCCGTCCAACGTTCCGGACGTATTCGAATCTGAAGCACTTGCGAGCTTCAGGTCATCGAGTCAGGACGGAATCTTCAGAATTGAGCACCAGGGTCCTAGAACGGTGCTACGCTATGTGGCTCCCCTGTTTATCAATGAGAATTGTCTTCAGTGCCACATGGCCCAAAACTACAAACCAGGCGATATCGGGGGATGTCTCAGCGTTTTCATACCGATGGACGAGGCTTATTCCGCGATACGCCGCAACAGGATGATTCTCCTGGCTGGAGGTATGGGATTCGCGTGTTCTTTCGTGGTATTGCTGTTTGTTTCCGCAAGGTCGCTTGTTTTCAAAAGAATTGGTGACATCAGGACGTCCATGAGCCGCTTGGCTTCCGACAACACTACGCGAGACAACGCGATACAGGGGGATGAACTCAAAGAAATAGCCGGGTTCTGTTACCTCCTGGATGAGAAGCTGAAGGACCATCATGAGGAACTAGAACGCAAGATAGCAGAAGCCACGAGGGACCTATCAGAAACCAACAAAAACCTTGGAGCCGCAAACAAGGAATTGGAATGCCTCAACAGGGCCAAGTCGGAATTCTTCTCGGACATATCCCACGAACTGCGGACCCCGCTCACAAGTATAAAGGGTGCAACTGACATCCTGGCCCGGAAGTCATCAGGAGACCCTGAATACCTGGACATAATCAAAAGGAATACCGGTCATCTGATAAAGATCGTCTCCGATTTCCTGGATTATTCCAGGATCGAATCCGGGCAACTGGAACTGGATTTCATAGAGGCTTCCATCAGAGATGTTGCTGAAGATGCGATCATTTCCCACAAAGCACTTGCGCAAAAGCGATCCGTTAACCTGGCACTCGACGCTCCTGAAGATCACTTCCTGAAGTTCGATCCGAAGTCAATTTATCAGGTGATCGGCAATTTACTTTCAAACGCAGTCAAGTTTTCTCCGGATGGAGGGACTGTAACCGTTCGCATCGCATTCGTGGACCATTCTGCAGAAATATCGGTCGAGGACCACGGCCCAGGAATAGACGCAAAGTATCACGAAAACATCTTCAAGAAGTTCTATCAGGTGATGGAACAGGGTTCAAGAATGCACGTAGGGTCTTCCGGCATAGGACTGGCAATCTGCAAAGGACTGGTCGAAGCTCACGGCGGCAGAATATGGGTGATGAGCAAATCCGGGGAGGGCAGCAGATTCTCTTTCTCAATTCCTGACAACGCAGCCAACAACTAATTGCTGAGAGAATGGATAGCGGGCCTAAATTTCTGGGAGGCACAATGGAACCAATATTGCTGGTAGACGACGATCCGGATATCCTACGAATACTTAAAGACAATTTGGAGCTGGACGGCTACAGCGTGGCGGTCTCGTCCACTGGAAAGGATGCGTTACAGGCTTTTGATAAAGCGCGACCTGGACTCATAATACTGGACCTCTCCCTCCCCGATATCGACGGGATACAGGTGTGTCGCCGCATCAGGGACAAATCTTCTGTGCCGATAATCATGCTGACCGCTCGAGATCGCGTTCCTGAAAAGGTGCTGGGACTCGAAAGCGGCGCGGATGATTACATGTCCAAGCCCTTCGATTATCTCGAACTCGCAGCCAGAATAAGGGCGCTGCTGCGAAGGAGCGGACTGTCCACTCCCGCGGAAGTCATCGAAATCGGAGGCTTCAAGATAGACAACGGGCAGAACGCGGTGGCCAAGAACGGGAAAAAGCTAGCGCTCACCCAGAGAGAATTCAACCTGATGGTTTTTCTTGCCAAAAACGCGGGCAGGGCTATGAGCCGCTCCGCAATCAGGCAGGCAATCTGGGCTGATCGCGATCTATACCGGGACAGCCGCACCATTGACGTGCATGTTCAGCATCTCAGGGCAAAAGTTGAAGATAATCCGGCTGCACCCAAATACATCTTAACAGTTCCCGGAGTGGGATACATGTTCGCACACGGCGATGAGTAGGCCGCGTCATTTAATCCTGGTGGAGGCTGCGGGAAAAGTCGCACTTGAATGAAGATAGCGGCCACAGGATTCTTGCCGGTCGGACCATCCATGGACCGGTGAGACGAAGGTCGCTGCAACCCGTGTGACTGCCGACTGAAGCCACCGTTCCAATGCGCAATCAAAGAAGTAGTTTTCGCAGAAAGTCCGTTCATAGATTTCAATGCCGGTATTCCCTCATGCGGAACCTCTTCCTATCATTTTTGAAGGCCGTTCCTGCCTACATGGCCTCGCATAAAAATGCCCCCGAAATTCCCGGATTTAAGGCAATCCGGTTATTAGAGCCTCGGGCGGATCAGAGGCAGGTCCTTCTTATGGAACCCATTTTGTGATAATTTTTCTTGCTTATGAGGAGATCGATCGTGGACGTGTACGGTGAATTGAGCCGGGACAAGTGGGAAGCCATTTGTCGCAAGTGCGCAAAGTGTTGTTACGAAAAAGTGGATCTGGGTGGCGGAGTAATCCGTTACACTGATGAGCCTTGCGAACATCTGGACACGGAAACCAAATTGTGCAAGGTTTACGACAGACGGCACGAGGTGGAACCCGACTGCATCAGCCTTACGGAGCACTTGGTGAGATTCTTGCACTGGATGCCGGTAGAATGCGCTTACGTGGAATACGTCAGGCACAAAGATACTATCGCTCAAGTTCATGAAGCGGACAAGAAACAAAGAAGAAACCGGAAAGCCAAAAGGAGGCGATAATGCCCGTAAAGACACTTAACGTCAATGAGGATATCCTAAGCGCAAACGACATGCTCGCGGAAAATCTGAAAGCCAGGTTCGACAACTCTCGGGTTTTTGTGATGAATCTCATGTCTTCGCCCGGCGCAGGCAAAACGTCGCTCATCCTGCGCATCATTGAGGCCCTGTCCGGCAAGGTTAAAATAGTGGTTATCGAAGGAGACATAGCATCGGATGTGGATGCTCAGAAAGTCGGGCGCACCAAAGTGGATGTGGTCCAGATCAATACCAAGGGCGCATGCCACCTCGACGCGAATATGATTCTGTCCGCAACCCAAAGCCTCGGCCTGGACGGCAAGCAATTGTTGATCATTGAGAATGTCGGGAATCTCGTCTGTCCCGCGGAATTCAAGCTCGGTGAGGACGTCAAGGTTATGATTCTCTCCATTCCCGAGGGCCACGACAAGCCCTTGAAATACCCGTTGATGTTCACTGAATCAAATGCGCTCGTCCTGAACAAGATCGATTTGCTACCTTACACTGACTTCGATATGCAGGAGCTAAGCAAGACGGTACTGGCAATGAACCCGTCAGTAAAGATTTTTCCTGTGTCCGCTAAAACCGGCGAAGGCATTGCCGAACTGGCAGCGTGGCTGAGCGGACAGATCGCAGGGAAATAACAGGGGAACTTTTTGTTAGAGAAGGTCCTCCCAGCACAAATAGAATTTCTCCAATGGAGCAGGGGAAGACTTTTCTTGCATGAGATAGTTTCCTCAGTCATATGCCTTGCGAAAGGAAGATCCCAATGGCTTGTATGTCTCGTCGCCTCAGGGCGTTTTTCCGGATACTACCGGTTCTCTGCACATTAGTTTTGGTTTCCGATTTTCATGCCTTTGCGGCCGAAATGTCCGATCAACAGATAGCTGCCGATATCCTCAAGGAAAATAATAAAGTAATAATAGACGAATTCCTCAAGTACGAGCTGCGAGAAGTCAACGAATATGCCACAAAACCTCTTTTGAAGGCGCATCCTTCTCTGGTGTTTTTCCAGAAGCAGGCAGAACGAAGCCCTTTGAGCAGTCTCCTCTTCCTGGAGCAACAGGTTCACAAACTCCGTGACGCTCAAAAGAATATCGATTCTCTTCCGTACTCCATTGCGTTTTCCTCCGGTGAAAAGAAAAAGGTTTTAGGCCTCAAACCCTCTGCGGACAAGATAGTCTCCTACGGGATTCCCCTCATGAAACGGGATTTCCACAGGGTGCTGACCGCGTCCAAGGAATTGGCCGACAAGAAGAAAAAACACCCGATGGAGCTTATTCCCGATCCCAATTTCAGGGATGCCATTTACAGGCGCGCCGAAATTACCGCCCAGGATCTGGATACGGAAATGGGAAAACTCTCCGAAGGTGAGCTTATCTGCATGCGTTTGGGATGGGTGTTGGAAGAAGTCACAGTTACGCGACTATGGCTGGTTTTCAATGACAACAAGCTACCTGACAAAGACGATTACATGGCTTACCGACAAAAACGCAGCGAATACTTCCAGAAGCGACTGAAGCGAATCTACGGAGAGAACGCATCTGACAAGTCAATTCCTAAGAAAAAAGCGTCAAAATAGGAGATGAGGGCATACACGTCATAATAACGTGGTCGCAGAACCTAAAATCGCCCCCACTTTCATAAGAAAACGGCACGAACAGCCAAGTTGCGCTCCCCTCGTTCGCAAAGGGGGGTAAGGACGGAATTATTGTAAGCAGTTGATGGTGATAGTTTTAGGATTGATTCTAACAACTTTGGGCTATGGGGAACCCTGATATTCAGTCCGGAAAACTCTGTCAGGCCTCTACAAGGGATCGGATGGGCTCACTACTAAGGCTCGAAAACGTGAGCAAACGGTATCATACCGGAAAGTCTCACGAGATTTTTCCGTTGGCCGAAGTGAACCTGGAAGTTGGCCAAGGCGAAAGAATCGTCCTGCTCGGAAAGAGCGGATCGGGGAAAACGACTTTCCTGAACATGATAGGAGGCATGGATTCCCCCACTAGTGGCAGAATATTTTTCGACAAAGTTGAAATCACCAGGCTCTCCGCTGCGGAAATAGCCCAGTATCGGAGAAAAGAAGTAGGGTTCATATTCCAGTCCTTCAACCTCTTTTCCACCCTGACGGTCGGCGAAAACCTCATGCTCCCCCTTGAGCTCCTCGGTATTTCCGATGAGAGTAAGGCCAGGGAAATACTCTCAGCAGTGGATCTGGACGGGCAGTGGGAAAAATTCCCTGAGCAGCTTTCCGGAGGAGAGCAGCAAAGGGTCGCAATAGCACGCGCTCTGGTGAAGAACCCACGGCTTATACTTGCCGACGAACCCACCGGAAACCTCGACCTGGAAACAGGTGACCGCATTCTCGCTCTCATTGACGAAATCTGCCGCAGAAGGAACGCAACATTGATAATGGTCAC
>JACRDE010000600.1 GCA_016212935.1 Desulfomonile tiedjei
AGCCAGGGGACGAGCTTGTGATCGCGCGGGCCAAAGACCGGGTGCTGGAATTGTGCCTCAAGTTCCCGCTTTATCATCAAAACGGAGACGGAATTATTCATGAGCGAGCAAAAATCGTGGCCCCAATGGTTCCCTCAAAGGCGCTTTGATCTGGATTTTCCGCTGGCCTTGTGGTTTGCGGGTCTCTGGTTCTATCTGAAGAGCTTTCTCTACTTGTGCTACGTGTACATGCTGGGCACTGAGCCGCTTCCTTATGACCAGTGGATGTGGATCGAAATTGGGTATTTCGCGGCAGGTATAATTCCGTCTCTTCTGCTCGGGCTGGCCTTATGGAATGGGAAAAAGAACCTTGTGTGGCTTGCCGTAGCATTTCTCATCATTGATACCCCTATGCTGACTTTTCACGTCTTGAGGCTGGCGCATGCCGGGTTCCTGGATTCAGGACTAACGAAATTCCTTGAGTTCGGAAGTTTGGGCCTGAATTTTGTCTCACTGGGCTGGCTCATCGGATACCTTTCCATCGGAAAGACCGAATCCACCAGGCGCTGATCAGTCTATTCCGGTTGTCGAAAATAACGTTCCTCCTCCCCCCCTTTCGTAAAGGGGGGCAGGGGAGATTTTCCTTCCGACGAAACTTCTGGCAATCCCTATACCCATTTTCGCAAATTGAATCGCTCGGAGTGCACCGCCTTGTGAAGGGGATAGTGCGCTCTGCAACGGGGCAGTTCTCGTTTTTCACAAAAATATTGACAAAATCGCTGAATTTTGATAGTTTACTTTCAGAAGTTAAAGCAATTTATCAACAACGAGAACTTCAACACTCCTTTACCTCCTACTCAGCCGGGTCCGATGCGAACCCGGCTATTTTTTTGCTTTTCACCCACGTACCGGACAATGCAAGAGTCTTGCGAAGCGTTTGGCGTCCCTTGTGTGCCATTCTCAGATCATGGCTCGCTTCGCACCCTTCGGCAGGAAAGCAGTGAGAGAAAGAAAATGGGAATGTTCTCTCGCCTAGTACTATTTCTCCGCACCGGCTGCTTTCAAGAGTTCAATCAATTTCTTATAGTTCGATTCTGAGAAGTCGCAGTGGATATCCGCCCAACGTAACCCACTAACTCCAGCTTCGTTGTCGACGGAATAGACTCCGCCTGCTGTGGACCAGAATGGACCGCTGCCCGCTGTGTTCAACGCCCAAGCTAAAGGCGTTCTCTCTTTTCTGTCCTTCTGATTGACGTTCGCCCCATTATCGATCAAAAGCTTTGCCACCTCAGGGTTATGTATAGCGCAGGCAACATGCAACGCAGAATGCCCCTCATCGTCAACTGCCTTGGGATCGGCGCCATTGGCAAGAAGAAGTCTGACAACTTCCGGCTGACCGCCAAGGCTGGCCCAATGCAGCGCTGTGGCGCCGATCGTTTGCACATCTGATACTCCAGTGCAGGGTGCTCTGTCGGACCCCGAATAGTCGATTAACTCGAAAAGCCAGTGACGTTTTCCACGCTGGTACGTCCTGTACCACTCATTGCGAGAAAGCGCGCTTATATCGTACGCTTTGTTTGCTGAGGCTACGAAATCGGCCCAACTTGTCTCGTGGGCTTCTTGCAACAAGGTTGCGAAACCGATCCTGTCACGTGCGTTGATGTTCCCACCGTATTCGAGCAGGAGCCTGACCGTCTCTGTCTGACCCACGAAGCTGGCAAAATGCAGGATCGTGCCAAAATCCGCTTTGCGGTCAATGTGTTTGGCGAGAATCGCTTTTGTCACTTCAGGGCAGAACACCCATGTACCCATGTGGAGTGAAACATGCCCTTCTTTGTCCCATTCAGTCGCAACATTCGCTCCATTTTCCAGGAGGAATTTGACAATTTCCGAATTAGCCTCGGAACACGCCATATCCAAGGCGGTCATTCCAAATTTGTTCTGACCGTTCACCTCTGCCCCACGAGCGATGAGCAGCTTCACGATTTCCAGGCATCCGTTTCGGCATGCAGCCATAAGAGGGGTGGAACCCGGTTCGGCTCTCGGGTTGGCATCCGCTCCATTGTCAAGCAGAAGCCCTACAATTTCTGCAGAAGAAGCATCGCAATTGAATCCCTGAGGTGGATCGAAACTCCATGGAAAGCGATTCTTGGGAATACTACGGCGGAGACTCCCCGGATAAGGAGTTGGTGTGCGAGATCCGAGGCTGCACATCAGAAGGAGTGGAGTTGAACTGCCCTCATTCCTGGCTGTTACATTGGCGCCTTTCAGGATCAGGAATTTTGCAGCATCCAGCTATTTGTTCAGGATTGCAGAATACAGAGGCGTGGAAAGAGGACCTATGGAAATTGGATGACGCGGGACGTGAGATTCCTCCATGCGCTGGGAGTCTATATCCGCTCCTCTGCTCAGAAGTGATTTCATCGCCTCCACGTGCCCTTTGTAGGCAGCCCAATGCAAGGGTGTCCGGCCAAATTTATCTCTTGCGTTCACATCAGCGCCTTTGTCCAGGGCGGTGTTCACGTCGGAAAGGTCGCCCCGAGTGGCTGCGTCAATCAAAGCATCGTTGATGCCCTTTTCTGCAAAACACTGTCCTATCGCCACCAGAATACTTATTACGAGCCAGAGCATTCCGACGAATGAGCGCGGATCAGCTTTCCTCATGAGACTCGCTCCTACCGCCAAGACAAGAGTACATCCTGTCAGGACAACCAGCTTGCCCCCAGACTCTACCTGGAATACCGGAATGCGGTCAACAGGCCGAGAGAAAGCGGACCCAGCTCAAGGTAGAAGGCCAGGAAAAAGACCCTCCCCAACTCGACCGCGCGGAAAATGACAAATACGAAGCGACGCGTCTCGTTTGGGCTATGACAAAAGATCAGAGCTGGATTAGTGGGCTCGATGGACGGGGGGCGGCACAACCGCCTGGCTGGCTGGCTTGGGATTCACTATTCCGTCGACAAACCTGTAGGGAATCATAAAAAAGATGTAGGGCAGGTACAACACGCTGGCTGTCACTGAATTCTCTTCGTGGACGAGACTCGACCAGTACGAGGAATCATATACCTCGGGAGAAGCTGCGAAGCACGGCAGGGGGAACGCCATCATCACTACGCACATGCCTACAACAAGCGATCTTCCCATCGGGTCTTCTCCACGGAAAACTTTGAATGAAATTCTCATAATGACGGCCTAATGTCAACCGAAATCCGACGATCGGCGTGTTCATTGCAGTATGCGGGACGTTGAGGTTCCATCCGAACAAGTGCTTGCGAGCGCAACCCCTCCCTATCCCTCCCCGTCGACGGGGAGGGGACTTTGCTTCCCCCCGTTGACGGGGGGACCGAGGGGGGTAAGGTTCGGGCGGGACTTCGCGTAAGAGTGTAGCCGCCAACTCCCGAAGTCATTGGCCGTTCCGGCCTTTCGCTACTGATCCCACGGTAGGGAATTCAGCAGCCGGTCCAGCTTGTTGAGATAGACCTTCGTCTTCCAAGCATGCCCGTGTTTCACTTGGGCAGACTCACCCATCCAGAGTTCGCCTATTACAGCGAAAGGAGTTTCACCGAATTTCTCTCTGTGGGCCTGCGTAATGGCGCCATGCACTCCGGTGTAGGCGTAATGCTGATCTTTTTCCAGAAGAAATGCCTTCCAGA
>JACRDE010000611.1 GCA_016212935.1 Desulfomonile tiedjei
ATTATCTGTAACTCTTTAATGATAATATAATCCTTTTTCTACTTTATAGCTACAATTATCTGAACATAATGATTTTTTATCTTGACATTATCAAATCTCTCTGTAAAACGGCTGGTATCGAAGTTCACTCTGGGAGGGCGGGTATATGAGAAGGACCCAAACGCTACTGGTATGCCAAATTCTGGTGATCGCATTTTTCGCATCGCTTGCTCACGCCGGAAATCTCACACAGGCTACTTCTCAAGGCGATCAAGGTAGTGCTGTTTTGCCGCTCAGTACTTTCCACACCACAGGCTCGCAGATCGGCTCAAAGAAAATTTTGAAATGCCGCCCCATTATTGAGCAGCATTCAGCAACCGGGCTTTTCGGCAGGCACTCAACCTCGGCAGCATCAACGCATGGATCAGAGTGTTCCCTTCCTGAGCACCCCCCGAGAGGCTGGGAGCTGGCTGCCGATGTTTTCTTCGCACGAACAAAGGGCAAAGTTCGCTTTTACAGGGGCATCTCGTGGGGATACTACGGGCTTGACGACGTGGATCTGAATGCGGACATGGGGCTTGACGATCATGGCGTGATGGGTTCATTCATGGCGATGTACAGATTCAGACCAAAGTGGGCTCTCCGGTATTCCATTATGCCAATGACAATGATGGGGTCAGGGCAAGCCGGAAGATCCTTTATGTTTGGGAACACTCAATACACAGGGGGCCAGGCCGTCAGCGTCCAATGGGAACGGCTGGAACAACGTCTCGGACTTATCTATGATGCCGTTCACTCTCACTCCTCCAGAATTGGCCTGTTCGGTGATTATATCCGGGTGAACGAAAGAATAAAGACCATGCAAATGTTGGCCGGGATGGGCGGCAACACAATGGACAATGATCTTAATATGGCCATGGCGGGCATTGAATTCGAAAAATGTCTAAAGACTACCCACACAAAGGCAACTCTTTCTCTCGAGTGCAAAGCCGGCGCGGCGTTTCTGGACGATGCCGTCGGGGCAGAAGCCGAAACAGCCTTAAAGTACAGTATACCAATGAACAACGGGCGATGGGGCTTTGTAAAGGGTGGTTACAGGTATCTTACGTACAAGAAGAAATCTAGTGATGCCAGGATGTTCGATATGGCCATGGAAGGGGGCTTTCTCCAGATGGGCCTTGTTTTCTGAGGGGACACCTCCAAATCAGTCTGGATGATCATCCCGTCCGACCGCTCCCTCTTAGCTCGACCGCCCTTCCTCACTCCCAGCTCTCCGGCGGTCGGGCTTTCTTTTCCTGGTGGAAGGACGATCGTGTTCTCCCAGCGCCTTTTCAAAAATGGAGATGCCATTCGGCACATTTTGTGATAACCCCGAAAAACATTATCTTCTTGCACCCTCAAGTCTTGCTCCATTGAGATTGGCACCGTCGAGGTTTGCTCCCGAAAGGTCGGCATCTGTCAGGTCAGCTCCAGTCAAGACTGCACCTGACAGATTTGTTCCCGAAAGATCTGCTCCAGGCAGGTTGGCGGCAGTAAGGTTGGCAACACTCAAATTCGCTCCGGCAAGCTGTGCACCTGGAAGATCGGCAAACGATAAGTCAGCCTTGGACATATTGGCTCCGCTCAACCGTGCACCAGACAAAATAGCTCCCGATAAATCTGCTCTGGACAAATCGGCGCCGGATAGATCGGCTCTGGAGAAATCGGTAGCAGCCAAGGCCGCTTTGCTCAGATTTGTGCCCAGGAGAGTAGCTCCTGATAAATCTGCAAAGGGTAATGTTGCTTCAGCAAGGATAGCTCCCGACAAGGCGGCTTTGCTCAAATCCGCTTGCCCCAGATCAGCCTTGGATAAGTCTGCGCCACACAAATTGGCCCCGCAGAGGTTCGCCTTGCGGAGAAGTGCCTCCACGAGCTTTGATGCTGGCAATCTGGCTCCAAGCAAGCTTGCTTCCGAGAGGTTGGCATTGGACAAATCGGCTCTGTCCAACTTTGCGACGGTCAGCCGTGCTTTCTCCAAATTCGCTCCGGAAAGCTGGGCATCCGAAAGGTCAGCAGAGTTGAGCCTGGCTTTGGACAAATTCGCTAGAGATAAATCCGCGCCGTGAAGATTGGCAAGAGTTAAGTCAATGCCGGAGGCCACAGCGGATTCGATCAATGCTTTCAGAGAATCGGCCTCTGCATAAAAAACGGACTCGTGCGTATGGATCGCCTTGACCTCGATTGTTTTCGCCATGTGCCCCCTCCTGCCATCATCCAATTCAGATTGTGATGCTCAGCCCCAGTACCATCATAGCTGAGCGCTACCATTTTGGTCAACAAAAGCCTGGTTCAGATTAGTGAGGCTATGTCTGACTATCCTTCAGCACGGAACCCATGAGTTGCGAATGATGTCTGAATGTACAAATAGTTTGGAGGAGAGAACTTATGAGCAAAATTGATTTTCTGGGCAGGGAAAGAATATGGGTTACTGCCTTAGTCTGCGGGGTTGCCGTTTTGATGTCAACCGGGTTGGTCATGGCACAAAGTGGCGCCAAGGGCATGGAAGACGAGGTGGCCAAGCACAAAGCCACTATGATGGACGCCTCCAAGAAGATGATGGATGCGGCCAACATGATGCGTGAAGCCATGAAGATGATGGAGGAGAAAAAAGATCCAGCCAAAGCCCAGCAAATGATGACTGAGGCTCAAAATATGATGAAACAAGGCGAAGAGACGATGGCCAAAAGTCAGGAAATGGTCATGAAAGACAGCTCCATGATGGAAAAGATGAAGAAAAAAATGGAAGCCTGCAAACAAATGATGGAAGGCTCAAAGATGATGCAAGGCGGAATGATGATGAAGGAGAAAAAAGAGACTTCCGAAGCTGAGAAAGCCATACACGAAGGACACAAGCACGTTGAAGAGGGAGCTAAAAAGATGACCGAGCCGGATACCGCGGAAAAATCTAAATAGGCACTAGTCTGTGCAGCCGTGTCGTTCACAAGGTTGCAAGAGGCATGCTCACAAATAGTGAGCGCATTTTGGCATTTTGGACACGAATTCTAGCAATTGGCCCGCCCAACCACGTATGACTTTGCGGTAGGGTAACGAGATGGGACCTTGGATGCATGATTCCTGGATGCACACGTGGTTCGGCATGTGGCTGTGGCCCCTTCTGCTCATCGTGCTGATAATAGCTCTCATAGTGTTTCTTGGTAGAAGATATTCTGCTCGGAATTTTTCAAGCCCTGATGCAGGTACTGATCAATCCACAGAAACCGCCCTGGATATTCTCAAGAAACGGTACGCAAAAGGGGAGATAACAAAAGACGAATTTGATCGGATGAAAAAAGATATAGTATCGTAGCGGCACGGAACCTCGAAGGTTAGATGATGAAAAATGACCCGGAAGGTACGGGAGTCCGGCTCGAAGGTCCTGCAAATTTGATTTGGGCTTGTAAGGGCTGCTGTCACGTAACGTCGGCTCACTATCTCCTCAGAGATCCGCTTGAAACACTGTCCTGAGCCTTCGATTTCCGGCGACTGGGACTTCACACATACTGGGCGGACCCGCCCTGTTGATCTATGGTCACAAAAGACAAGTAGCCACCGGGTGGACTTGGAAAAGGAAAGGCGCATGAAAGAAGCCAACTTGAGAGCACGGCACCGTCAATTGGGAATAATATTGGCAATTTTCATTATCGTCCAGGCGGGAACCGGTTTTTTTTTAAACCTCGGGCAACTGAGTATTCCCCATACCCATGAACAGGGCACTCCAGGCACGCACGAACACCCAAGTACGGTGACTAACGCTGTTATGACAATTCATCATGGCGGCGGTACAATCGGTGCCATTTACCGCACCTTTGTGGGGACAGGCCTCCTGATTCAGACGTTGATGGGGATTTTGATCTTTTTCAAAATCCAGTCTCGTTCGAGGAATCTATCTTCTCGAAATCAGCTTCCGCGAACCGAAAGCCCATAGGGCCCTAGTCGAGGCATCGGGTGTCCGGATGCTCAAGGATTTCGCCAACAGCCTGGGGACCCACAGAAGAGGAATCCTTGCATATTACAACTATCCCATATCCACCGGGCCCTTGGAAGGAACTAATAACAAAATCAAAACCCTGCAAAGACAGGCATGTGGCTTCCGAGATCAGGCTTTTTTCATTCTCCGTATCTACGCCCTTCACATGACTAGATACGAACTGCTCGGATGAGGTATCACATGTGGTACGCTCTTACGCGAAGACCCTGAAAATTCTGGAGCGTCACGTCAAAGACCAAACACTTCTTGGAGGTAAAATGAGAGTGTAATGACTTTGGGCACTCACTGCATTTGACACCCCGTCCTTTCAACCGGAACGGCTATTTGTGCTGCAGGAAATCGTTTGATCGAATCCAGTCTCCTGAACGGTCTCCTTTGTTTGGTTATCTCAAAACTGGAAGACACCCTGCCGGCAACTCCCTGGAAAATCGCTTGATGATCCTCGGCTCGTATGGTCAAGTGACCGACTGGAAGTTCCAAAGTGAGCCCTTCCAATGATTTAACAACGACGTCGGAATCTGTTGTCCC
>JACRDE010000604.1 GCA_016212935.1 Desulfomonile tiedjei
CGGCAGGGAGTGCCTGCAGGAAATCATCAAGCTCGCACCCGAAACAAGGGTCATCATCGCCAGCGGTTACGCAGCAAATGGGCAAATTGATGAGGCGCTTCAGGAAGGGGCAAAGGCATTCGTTGAAAAACCTTATGAAGCTCAGCAGTTGCTCGCACTAATAAGGCGCATATTGGACGAAGAATAGACTGAAGCTGAAACCGCAAGCAAAATGCCGGTCCTGCTGATGCTTTCCTGCTGCGTTCAGGCGTGCTTCGCCACGGAAGTCGGTATCATTTGTGGGTTAAGGAAGCCCAACCATGTTTAGCCCCACGATGAGACACGACCGCAGGGACTTGACGCAAGGCGGGTACTTAGGGGTTGTTCCTTTTTCGAGCCATCATCACAGAGTTCCTGAAATCTCTGAACCTGATTCCCATGAAAAAGTTGAACCAGCGTTCGTACCCGAGCCTCCCCTTATGAGGCGGCAGCGTGTAATCACGGTCCAGTGGAAAGGGCCTGTACGGTTCTCCGGTTTGAGTGAGTTTCCATCGAGAGCTTGCGAGCCGGGCAGGCACCATGTACATCCATTGACTGGAATAAGTCTGCATCATCCCGTACTTGCACCGAACGGCATCCTCATCCAGCACTGTGTGAAGCACTTCCGGACCTCCGTCCGGAAACGAGTTTATACGCCATCCCAGTTGGATCAGGGAGCCTGAACCGTTGTAAAGGGGAAACTCGAACAGCTCAGGGTGCAGACCGGCCCTTACCGAGCCTTCCGATACCATGAAATTGACTGAATCGTGGTCAGGATGTCCACCTTCGTAGGCATTGGCGTAGACAATGTCCGGCCTTAGCCCTCTGAGAAGGTCCGCCATTGCATCCACTGCTTCGTCGAGCTTGGAAACCAGCGATAGATCGCCGAACCTCAGCAGGTGTACGTTGGATTCACTCAACCCTAGAACTCGCATTGCCTTGTAGGTCTCGGTTTCTCTCGTTTGTCCCTGTCCAAAGAAATCTCCGGACGTGGCCCATACGCAATGCACTTCCGCCACCCTGCGTACCAAGAGACGCATAGTCCCAGCTATGCCCACATCGTCGTCCGGATGGGCGAAAGCAAACAGGTATTTCTTACGCGGGTCGAGTTTGGTGCTCATAATAAGGTCACTTGCCGGCTCAGGATTTGCGTGATAGGTCTCTTGCATGCTTCTTCGAAAATGATGCCGATAAACCGCGCGAGACAAAAAAAATCCGGAAGTTGACTGCTAGCTTTGCTCGGGTCAATGCTTCCGGTGTTCTCAAAGCTGATTTAGTGAATCAGGTGGGCCCTGCCCATTTCCGGCGCGGCTTCCGGATGAAGATGTGAATAAATGTCGTCCAGAAACGCTTCCTTACATACTGGGCACATTATGAAAATGTCATCTTCGCAGACTTGTCTGTTGAGCTCTTCTTCGGAGCAATTCGACACCTCTTTAATGATTTTGGCAAGTTCCGGTTCGTCCGAAGACTCAGGGAGTACTCCGTCAAATACCGAACGCACTCGTACGGCTACCTGGTACTTGGCAGACCCTGCCGGAAGAGGACTTCCGCATCGGTGGCAACGTATCCTGCTCATGGCGTTGACAGAACCTCCTCTCACGATTATAAGAAAATAATCGTCTACACGCCACAAAAATCACAGGAGCCCCCATGCACTTCCCTGAATATAGAGCCAGAAGGCTCAGACGGACGGAGACCCTGCGAAGTATGGTGCGAGAAGTCCAATTGGACGTACAGGACTTCATTCTTCCGTTCTTTGCTCATCACGGGCAGGGCGTCAAGAACCCGCTGCCGAGCATGCCCGGTCACTTTCAATTGTCCCCGGAATTGCTTCTAAAAGAACTCAGGGAACCTGTGGAAAGAGGCATTCCTGCAGTTCTTCTCTTCGGGATTCCTGAAAAGAAAGACCCTTCGGGTTCTGACTGCTACTCGAAAAACGGGATTGTTCAGCAGGCAGTACGCAGGATCAAGGACGCCTATCCTGAGCTGGTGGTCATCACTGACGTGTGCCTGTGTGAATATACGGATCATGGGCATTGCGGAGTTATTCGTAACAAGGATGTGGATAACGATCTGACACTGGATCTGCTGGCCAAGTCAGCCGTGTCGCACGCGCAGGCGGGGGCGGACATCATTGCTCCCAGCGACATGATGGACGGGAGAGTCGGTGCTATAAGAGAAGCTTTGGACGAAGCGGGCTTTGAAATGACTCCCATCATGGCTTATTCAGCGAAATATGCTTCCGGCTTTTACGGTCCCTTCAGAGATGCTGCACAGTCGGCGCCTAAGTTCGGTGACCGCAGGTCCTATCAGATGGACCCTGCAAACTCGGATGAGGCGCTGCGAGAAGTCTCTTTGGACGTTGAAGAAGGCGCGGACATAATCATGGTCAAGCCGGCTTTGCCGTATCTCGATGTCATCTGGCGTGTGCGGAATACTTTTGACCTCCCATTGGCTGCTTACAACGTCAGCGGTGAATTCGCCATGATAAAGGCTGCTGCCCAAAATGGATGGATCGACGGAGACAGATGCATGATGGAGGCGCTTACCTCCATCAAGAGAGCCGGAGCGGACATGATAATCTCCTATCATGCTGTCGAAGCGGCCCGCATTCTGCAGGGCGATGCCAAAGTTTCGAGGAAAAAGTGAACCGTTTCGAATTGCGCCTTGTAGCCTGGGAAATGACCCGGGCATGCAACCTGGCTTGCGTGCACTGCCGCGCAGGCGCTTGTTCCGATCCTGAGCCGGACCAGTTGAGTTTCGAAGAAGGCAAGGCTCTGATTGACGGTATTGCGAAGGTCGGCAAGCCAATCTTTATTATGACCGGCGGAGAGCCTCTGCTCAGGCCCGACTTTTTCGATCTTGCCCGGCATGCCGTTAAGGCCGGTTTGAGGGCTGTGCTTGCGACGAACGGCGTGCTGGTCGATCGGGATAAGGCTCGTGAGATAGCTGCAGTGGGGATTCCCAGAGTGAGCATAAGCCTGGATGGCCCGACACCTGAGACCCATGATGCATTCCGCAAGGTTCCCGGAGCTTTTGAGGCCTCGCTTAGAGGCATCGAGAATCTAAGGTCAGCAGGAGTTGGGGTCCAAATCAATACAACGCTCACGAAGCGAAACCGCGATCAGCTTTCCCGGGTGATGAAGCTGGCAGAAGACATCGGAGCAGTGGCTTTTCATGTGTTTCTCCTGGTTCCCACAGGCCGTGCCAGGGACATGGCCGGTGAAGAAATGGACCCAGCGGAATATGAAGAGTCTTTGGTCGAATTCTACAGGCTGAGTAAAACCTCAAGACTGGAAACCAAGGCCACGTGCGCGCCCCAGTATTACAGAATTCTCAGGCAACAGGCGAAATCCGAGGGGATAGAGGTCACGGATCAGACCTTCGGGCTGAATGCACGGACTCGGGGTTGCCTTGGCGGCCTTTCTTTTGTGTTCGTTTCGCACAAAGGCGAGCTTCAGCCGTGCGGATACTTTGACGTGCAGGCAGGAAGCGTCAGAGAGGCCGAGTTTTCCGATTTGTGGGAAAACGCCGAGCTTTTCAAGAATCTCCGCAAATTCAGCCTGCTTGAAGGCAAGTGCGGGAAATGCGATTATTTACGATTCTGCGGTGGTTGCAGGGCAAGGGCGTACGAACATACAGGACGATACATGTCCGAGGACCCTTATTGCGCCTATAATCCGCCTGCTTTGCAATCCAGATAATTCGGATTTTTTGAGGAGAGCAGATTGCATGGGAGCCTCTTTTTGCAAAAAGGGGTTCCCCTGCATCCCTTCACAATAACTCCTAGACTGCAGAAGGCAGGCGGCTCGTTTTGGATTCATGTTCATGTGAAATTCCTGGAGGAACTAGATGATCATCGAGCAAATACAGATCAGCGGCTTTGAAATCTTCTGTTACATTCTCGGGGACCCGGAGACAGGTGAGGGCATTATTGTCGATCCGGGCGGATCGGTGGATGTCGTTATGAAGAGAGCTGAAGCCCGCGGGATCAAAAAGATCAAACTGATCGTGAACACCCACAGTCATGTCGATCACGTTGCCGGCAACAAGCAGATGCAGGACGCGACCGGCGCTCCCATTGCAATCCATGAGCTCGAAGCCGATGCCCTGGCCAACCCAAACAAAATGATGATGATGATGTTCAATGCAAAGCCTTCGCCTCCCCCTACAGTGCTCCTGAAGGATGGCGACACGATCACTTTCGGCAATGAATCCGTGAAGGTGATTCACACGCCGGGCCACACTGTCGGCGGAATCTGCCTGTACTGGCCGGGCTACGTAATTACCGGAGACACCTTGTTCGTGGGCGGCGTCGGAAGAACCGATCTTCCCGGCGGCTCATTCGAGGTACTGCAGGCCAGCATAAAGAATACACTTTTCGCTCTGCCGGACGAGACCATAGTGCTGCCGGGCCATCACTACGGACCGACACCGACGTCAACAATAGCACGCGAAAAGCGAGAAAACTGTTTCGTGTGAGGTACGGCAGGACTTCGGAATCTGTCTCAAAGCCTTCGCAGGATTTCGGAAACGTCAGATGAGAGTCTGAAAAGTTTGTGGTTCCCAGACTCCGCCTCATTGGCGCTGTGTTGCCAGCACGTTCCCCCCCTTTATCAAAGGGGGGCAGGGGGGATTTGGAGCTAACTCATTGAAAAGCCACCTAGATCCCCCTTTGCTAAAGGGGGACTATGACGGCTGCTAGGTCGTTCGGGTGATTA
>JACRDE010000608.1 GCA_016212935.1 Desulfomonile tiedjei
CAATCGTTCGATCATGATAAATTTTCAGGGTGCCAGGTTCACGTCGGGCACGAGTTTTCTCTTCCTGTGATAGATGGACGAGCGTTTTGGCATCTTGGTCCAATGGGGAGTGAACAGGTGACGTACACCCATCAGGTTTCCGGCCAATGCGGTGCTGAACAGACTCATCGACCCGTATCTGACGCGTCCGGTGGGGCGGCCCCCGGAGAGCGGGATTCAGATCAGGCTGGTTGACCTCCGCTATCAGGCAAAGACGATGAACAGGGAGCGTAGAGTGGTCGCCAAGATCGAGTGGCACGACGGGAAACTTTTCCCGAGGATCGGGTGACGGAATTGATAACAACATGAACCACCTGGTTCATGAAGACGATTCGGGCGCGCTGGTTGACGGAGTGCGGGTTCGAGCGATCTTTTCTGAAAAGCGGAGAGCGCACATTCTTGACATCATGCATTTCCGTCCTCTGTGAATAACGAAGGGAAAGGAGGCCAATTATCATGCCAGTCACGTTTGAGACAACGGAGAGAATTGCGATCCTTACCATCAGCCGACCGCTGGCCATGAACGCTCTCGATGGGGAGACCTCGGCAGCACTGAACAAGGCCTGGATCGATTTTCGCGACAATCCCGAGCTCTGGGTAGCCATTATCACTGGGGCCGGAGGCAAGGCCTTTTGCGCAGGAGCGGACATCAAGGGCTTGTCCAAGTACTACAACAACACGACTGCGATCCAGCGGAAGGCAAAGGCCGACAGGGAACCCGGGCTGGGAGGGATCACGCGCAACCTTGAGATATGGAAGCCCATCATAGCAGCGATCAACGGGTATTGTTTGGCAGGTGGCCTGGAAATCGCCCTGGCCTGTGACATCAGAATCGCCTCCGAAACAGCTACTTTTGGACTCACCGAAGTGAGCCGTGGGATCATACCGGGGGCTGGCGGGACACAGAGGCTGCCCAGGCTTATCCCTCTAGGGAAGAGCCTGGAGATGATCCTCACCGGAGAAAGTATCGATGCTCAGGAGGCTTATCGGATCGGGCTTGTCAACAGGGTTGTGCCTGCTGATCAATTGCTCCCCGAAGCCACGAAACTGGCTGAACGGATCTGCCGGAATGCGCCGCTCGCCGTACAGGCTGCCAAAGAGGCAGTTTACCGGGGGATGGATCTTCCCCTTTCTGACGGATTGCGGCTGGAGGAATTCTTGGCAGAGCCTATTCGTCAATCCGAAGATGCGAAGGAAGGTCCGAGGGCCTTCTTCGAGAAAAGGCCTGCCCTGTTCAAAGGAAAATAAAACCGGCCAAAGATATTTGAAGTTGGATTGACTAACAATACCGGTGCGCATCAGGCACGAAGTTTGCGAACCAGTTCGGTGGCAGCCTGGGCTGACCTGCTTCTCGGGTAATCCCGTATCACCCTCTCCAGAAAAGCACGCGCTTTGGCAGTTCGACGATTCTGTATAAATGCCTTTCCGTTTGCCAGCATCAGGTCTGGGAGGAATTCTTCGGCGGGCAGGAAGCCGACTGTGCGATGATGCTCACGGCCGTCCTCGTCCAGAGTAATGACCGTGGGCGTATACTGTATGACGAACCGGCTGGCCCACGAAGGTGCGGAACTCACATTTACACGCAGGGGAATCATATAATTGCGGACAAAGTTTACAGTGCGGGAATCTGGATACGTAACCGTATCCAATTGCTTGCACGCGCCTCAGCCTGGATTGTAGAAATCCAGGAGCACATTTTTCTCCTGAACCCTGGCCATGGACAGGGCCAAATCCAGATCGTATTCCCATTTTATAGTGTTCGGCATGTCGATCTCCAAAAGAGAGTCTGTGCACGAATGGCGAATTACTCAGGTATTGGCGGCAATTACTTCCAGAAAATTCCCTTTCCTCAAAGGCCCGAAGTGCAGTCTTCGATGCAGTCTCTTCAAAGTATGTCATTCATGTCCATTGGAAAGATTCACGCCTACAACACCCAGTATTATAAAAATCAACGAGACCACTTTGACAACTGACAGCGATTCCTTGAAATGAAGAATTCCTATCACCGC
>JACRDE010000609.1 GCA_016212935.1 Desulfomonile tiedjei
AAACCTTCATAGTGCCTCTGAATCATGTGCGACTCAATTTTGGTCAGGGTATCCAAGGAGACACCAAACACAATCAGAAGTGAGGTTCCACCGAAATAGAAGGGCGCGTTAAAACGTGAAATAAGGATTGAAGGGAGAACGCATACTACGGATACATAGATGGCTCCCCCAAAGGTTATCCTCGTGAGCACCTTGTCTATGTACTGGGAAGTTTTCTTCCCAGGCCTTATTCCGGGTATATAACCGCCGTATTTCTTCATATTTTCCGCCACGTCGACCGGGTTGAAAGTCACAGCGGTATAGAAGTAGCAGAAAAATATGATCAGGGACACTTGCAGCAGCTCATAAACAAAGGTTCCCGGCCTCAACCAATTGGTTACGGCCGTAAGGACAGGGATGTTGAGGAACTGCGCGATGGTAGCTGGAAAAATGATCAGCGAAGACGCAAATATCGGAGGTATAACACCTGCAGTGTTCACCTTCAGCGGCAGATGCGTGCTCTGCCCCCCATAAACACGCCTTCCAACCACCCGTTTTGCATATTGCACGGGGATCCTGCGCTGACCTCGCTCCACGAACACTATGATGCCTATCATGGCTATCATTACACCAAGGAGCAAAAGCAGCACTAGAAAGCCCATGTCACCCGTCTGGACGAGCTGAACCGTGCTCCCCAGAGCAGATGGCATTCTAGCAACAATTCCGGCAAAAATTATGAGGGAAATGCCGTTACCGATCCCGCGCTCGGTAATCTGTTCGCCTAGCCACATGATAAACGCGGTGCCTGCGGCGAGCGTTATCATGGAAAGCATCACGAACGCGGGTTTAGAAATGTAAACCATATTCTCGGTATTGGCAAGTCCTATGCTGATGCCGAGTCCCTGAATCAGGGAGAGCACCACTGTGCCGTAACGAGTGTATTGCGTGATCTTTTTGCGTCCTGCTTCGCCCTCTTTGGAAAGCCGTTCCAGATGTGGAACAACCACTGTGAGAAGCTGAAGTATGATGGAAGCGCTTATGTATGGCATTATTCCAAGCGAAAACACGGAGAAGTTCTCCATTGCTCCGCCTGTGAACATGTCGATCACACCGAACAGGGTTTGCTGGTATCTGCCGAAGAATTCCTTCAAAGCGGCAGTATTAATCCCTGGAACTGGAACGTGCACTCCAAGGCGATAAACGAATAACATCAGGAGCGTAAAAATAACCCTGCGTTTGAGTTCCGGTATCTTAGCTATGTTGCCGAAGGAACCAATCACGACGGGAATCTCCTAGTAGAACTCACTCGTTCATCAAAAGGCGTTAGGGAAGATGTCATTTGAATTCCACCTTACCGCCTGCCGCCTCGATTTTTTTCCGGGCTGCGGAACTGGTCCGGTCCAGCACTATCGTGTACGCGGACGTCACTTCACCGTCCGACAAAAGTTTTACGGGCCCCCCTCTCTTGAGAAGCCCCCTTTCTCTCAGCAAGTCAGGAGTTATGACAGCTCCAGGCTCGAACCGGGACAGGTCCTTTACATGCACAACGTTGTATCGGATTTTGAAGATGTTGGTAAAACCCTTTTTGGGTAGGCGCCGCTGAAGAGGCATCTGGCCGCCTTCGAAGCCGGGGCTGATGCTACCGCCCGAGCGCGACTTCTGTCCCTTATGTCCTTTCCCGCAAGTTTTGCCAACGCCGGAAGACTCGCCTCGGCCGACTCTCCTGCTTTTTTTCTGGTTTGCGGGTGCTTTAAGATTCGAAAGATCCATTTGTACTCCCCTGGGGAGGCGGATTTACTCCGCGACCTCTTCGACTTCCACCAGATGATGCACTTTTAGGATCATTCCCCTGATCTCGGGAGTGTCCTTCAGTACTCGGCTCTGGTGGAGCTTTCTCAGCCCCAGGCCTCTAATAGTGGCTCGCTGGGACTCGGTCGATTTTATTTTGCTCTTCTTCAACGTGATCTTAAGCATTGGGAAGAAGCTCCTCTCCCTTTTCCGGTTCTTCATCCGGGGAACCCAGCTTGCCGAGTTTGCGGGCGATCTGTTGCTGAGTCCGCAGCCCTTTCAGGCCGTCAAATGTTGCCTTGACCACGTTATGGGGATTGTTGGTTCCGATACATTTCGTAAGGATATCGCGGATCCCCGCTGCCTCCATGACTGCTCGGACCGCTCCGCCGGCGATAACGCCAGTCCCGGACCCTGCCGGCTTCAGGAGAACTTTTGCTGCTCCATACTCTCCGGTGATTTCGTGGGGCACAGTGCCGTTGATAATAGGGATTTCAACCATGGAGGTCTTGGCTCTTTCCACTCCCTTGCGGATGGCCTCAGGGACTTCATTGGCTTTACCCAGGCCGAACCCAACGCGGCCCTGGCCGTCTCCCACTACAACAACAGCACTAAATGAAAACCTGCGACCGCCTTTGACGACTTTGGCGACTCTGCTCAGGTGGACTACTCGGTCCTTTAATTCCCCTTCACCTGCTATATCGGATCTATTGAGCAACAGCGATCCCTCCTTGTTGAAGTCCTAGAAATCGAGTCCGCCTTCACGAGCGCCGTCAGCCAATGCCTTGACCTTGCCGTGATACAAGTACGGGCCCCTGTCGAAAATCACCTTAGTAATATTGAGTTCCTTGGCTCGGGTCGCCAATCGCCTTCCGACCTCCCGGGCCGTGTCCCTGTTGAACGGGTCACCTGCTTTTCTTCGGAATCCCTTATCCAAAGTCGAGGCTTGAACCAGGGTCACTCCCTTGGCGTCATCTATAATCTGGGCGAATATATTCTTATTGGAACGAAAAACCGTCAGCCTCTGCCGATCCGGATTACCGGCTATCCTGTAGCGCATCCGTCTGGTTCGTTTTTTTCTTGATTCCAGTTTTTCCGTCACATGACTCATTTCAAGTTCCTCATGAGCGATTCCGGCCCGCCGCTAAAGCCGCCTCGGGAGCGAGCCCCTATGTGAACCGCGTTGGCGTATTACTTGCCTCCGGCCTTACCGACCTTGCGCCGGACCTGCTCGCCGACATACCTAATACCTTTGCCTCGATAGGGCTCGGGTTTTCGCACCCTTCGGATGCGTGCGGCAATTTCACCGACCTGTTGCTTGTCGATTCCCCTGACGTGAATTGTGGTGTTCTTTTCCACGTCGACGGTTATCCCGTCGGGAATCGGCATGACTACAGGATTGGAATAGCCGACGTTCAGCGTAAGATTCTCTTTGGTCGATTCCGCACGGTAACCGACGCCTTGGATCTCCAAGGACTTGGTAAAGCCGTCGGTCACACCGACCACCATGTTGTTTATCAGGGTTCGAGTCAAACCGTGCATTGCCCTTGACTTGCGGTGCTCACCAACGGCCGTGACTCTGATAACGGTGTCTTCGACATCCACCTTAACTAGGTCGGAAAACGACAGGTTAAGTGAACCTTTGGGCCCATCGACGCTGATCACAGGGGGGCTGAGGGTCACCTTGACTTTATCGGGTATGGCTATGGGGGCCTTGCCTATTCTGGACATTTGTTAAAGCTCCTCAAATATTACCTTTACCAGACGCTGCAAAGCACCTCTCCGCCGATTCGACGGCGACGAGCTTCCTTGTCGGTCATGATTCCCTGCGACGTGGATAGGATGAGGACACCCACCCCACCGTGGCTTTTTTGGCTGTGATCATGCCCAACATACACTCTGCGTCCGGGTCTTGAGACTCTGGCCAGTCCCTCGATGACGCATTGGGTTTCGTCATCGAACCGAAGGGTCAGCTTGAGGACGCCCTGCTTATTCTTCGTGGACCGAATCACCTTGTATTTCTTGACGTATCCTTCCTCTTTAAGAATCTGGGCAACCCCGATCTTAAGATTGGACGCGGGAACGGTCACTTGTTCCTTACGCGCCTGTCTTGCGTTACGGATACGCGTCAACATGTCCGCTATGGGATCAGTCATGCACATTTCAGCAGTCTCCTACCAACTCGATTTGACCATGCCCGGGATATTGCCCTTCAGAGCCTCATTTCTCAGACATATACGGCATAGTTGGAATTTGCGGTAGTATGCTCTGGGTCGACCGCAGACATGGCACCGATTGTAGCGCCTCACGTCGAACTTCTGAGGCCTAGCCGCCTTAACCATCATAGATATCTTGGCCACGTTTCCTCCCTGGAGGCGAAGTCTTCTACTTCCTGAACGGTATTCCCAGGCTAGCGAGCAGTTCCCGGGCTTCTTCATCGTTTTTCGCGGAGGTAACTATCGTGATGTTCATTCCGCGAATCTTCTCTATCTTGTCGTAATTGATTTCTGGGAAAATTATCTGCTCTTTAATTCCCATGGAAAAGTTGCCTCTGCCGTCAAAGCCCTTCGGGTTCACACCGCGAAAGTCTCGGACCCTCGGTAGAGCGACGTTGATCAGCTTGTCCAGAAAGTGGAACATGTTGTCACGTCTGAGAGTGACCTTGCACCCTATGGTCATGCCCTCTCGCAGTTTGAAGGAGGCTATGGACTTTCTGGCTTTCCGCAGCACTGGCCATTGACCG
>JACRDE010000057.1 GCA_016212935.1 Desulfomonile tiedjei
CCAGTTCATGAACTTGGTAACTTCTTCTTCGACTATCCTCTCGCCTCTCAGTGCCTCCTGTCGGCGTTCGCCCAGGTTTTCTTCAACTACGGCCTGCAGATCGTCAATGTTGTAAAGATACACGCTGTCCACGTCATTTGCTGCAGGCTCCACGTCTCTGGGTATGGCAATATCTATCAAGAAGATCGGGCGATATCTGCGCCTGCGCATAACACGTCTCATGTGGTCCCTGGTGATCAGTGGTTCGCAGCTCCCGGTGGATGTTATCACCACATCCGCGTCGACCAGCCCTTCCTCGAGTTTTTCCATCCGCACGGCTGAGCCGCGGAGCTCGCGGGCAAGATTGCACGCGTTTTCAAAAGTCCTGTTAACAACTACTACTGGCTGCTTCACTTGAGTAATCAGGTGACGGGCTGCGAGTTCGGCCATTTCGCCCGCGCCTATCAAGAGCACCGACTTATCGTTGAGTTCACCCAGTATTTTTCTGGCCAGTTCCACGGCTGCGTAGGCAACCGATACGGCAGCGGACCCGACTCCGGTCTCAGTGCGCACCCTCTTTGCAGCGAAAAAGGCGCGGTGCAACAGGCGATTCAAGATCGGGCCTGTAGCGTCAACGTCCGCGGCCCTTCTGTAACCTTCCTTGACCTGCCCCAGGATCTGAGGTTCACCTATCACCATGGAATCCAGACTGGCGGCGACTCTAAAAACATGACGCACCGCTGCATCACCTGACCTTACGTAAAGGAATTCTCTGAAAGGGTCCGGGTCGAGACCGTGAACCTCACCTATGGCACGAATGAGCGGCTCCCGGCGGGCGGCCGGATCGTCAGCGCTTACTATGATTTCTGCTCTGTTGCAGGTGGACAGAATCATCGCTTCTTCCACGCCATCCAGATTTGCGAAGAAACGCGTGACCTTACCCTCCGAATCACCTGGAAAGGTAATTTTCTCGCGCACTTCAACCGGAGCGGTGGAATGATTCAGTCCTATGACCAGTATGCTCATGTTCCCCTGGTCCCGATGGAATAAGTCGACCCTGTGAACGAGTGATGTCCGCCCAGCAGCAAGCTTACTCCGACAAATGTAAAAATGACGAGAGCAAAGCCCATCATTGCCAGAAGCGCTGCTCGCCTCCCTCTCCATCCCAGGGCTACACGCTGATGCACCATGGCTGCATACGCGAACCACGTGATGAGACTCCAGGTTTCTTTGGGATCCCAGCTCCAGTAAAAGCCCCAGATGCTACCGGCCCATAGGGCGCCGGATATTATCCCCAAGGTCAGCAGAAAGAAACCCAGGGTCAAGCCTCTGCGATTTATCATGTCCAGGGTTTCCAGCGACGGCAGAAGTCGGTGCATCCTGCCGATTCGCTTCGTTTTTATGAGACGTTCCTGGACAACGTACATCAGGCCGCCGATCGCCATCAGAGCGAATACCCCGTTACCTGCTACCGCAAGTATCACGTGAATGGGAAGCCACCAGCTCTTCAACACTGGGACGATAGGTGCTTTGATCTGGTAAGACAGCGTTGAGCCGAACAGCATCAGCACCAGCGCCATGGGAACGGCTACTGACCCGAATATCGGGCTTGGGTCACGATACCGCATCAGCAAAAAAAGCCCTACAACAACCCACGCAAAAAACGACAGCACGTCGAATGGGGTAGCCAAGGGGAAAAAACCAGAAAAAATTGCCCTGTGCAAAATAGACAGAGAATGACACAAAAATCCCGCCAGAGCTGACCAGAACCCCAACTCGGCTCGATTTCCCGTCGACACGAGAAGAAAAAGCAAATAACCTACCGCGGCTCCCAAATAGAGCACAATGGAAATCTTGAAGAATATCAGATCCAATTGCTCATCCTTATTAAATCAATTGTCCGCGGTCTCCGCAGCGGCGGATTTTGGATCCACCTCTTTAGGCAAAATTGACCCGAGAATTTCCAGCACCCGTTGCCTGTCGTTGTTCTTGAGCGCGTCCAGGAGTCCGGAATCCAGTATTTCGGTGAACAGCTTCTTGTTCTCATCAGAAGGCATTCCGATCGCGAGCACCAGCTTGCGGATATCGCCCATTACTCTTGTCATTTCAGCATATTCTGGCCCGAACCGCTGCTCCAGATCCTCACGGATTCTTCTCGCCAGAGCAGGTGACGAGCCGCCGGTGCTTACGGCAATCATCAGATCCCCCTGAGTAATTACCGCTGGGACGATAAACGTGCACAGATCAGGTACATCAGCAATATTGCACGGGATTCTTCTATCCAGGCAAGCCCTGTGAACCCGAACGTTCACGTCCCGGTTGTTCGTCGTTCCGAACACTAGGGTAGCATCCGGATAGCGGTCCAGCAAAGATTCGTCAAAGTAGCCCGGTACCCACTCTATTTTAGCTTGTTTTGCAAGATCTTGCAGTTCAGTTTCGAGTTCGGGAGAAATCACCACGACTGAAGCCCCGCTTTCGAGCAGGCTCCCGGCCTTCCGGCGGGCTACTCTCCCGCCTCCGACCACAAGCACCTTCCTTCCCTCAAGATTCATCATAACCGGGTAGGGCTTCAAGGGGCGTCCTCCTGAATAAAGTGTTTAATTTTACACGAGCTGCTGATTGCGGTCAATTGATGCTGTCAGGGGCTCCGATAGTATTGGACGCGTTCATGGTCGACTCTTTCTCTCATCTTCTCTTTTCTTTTGGGATATACTGCAATAATCACGTAAACTGTAATAGTCACGTTCCACGTGAGAAAACTTCTCCGCATGACTATCTTGAGGCGGCATGGACAGCCACATCGACCAAGAAGATCAACAACGCAAGCGTAGAAAGGGATTGAGACGACGAGAATACCGCGCGACGGCCTTTCTACTGATATTTGGTATGTTGCTGTGGCTGGTAGAATGGGGGATCGACTATTACGCTCACCAGAACACTTCTGTAGAGACTGTCGACAGTAATATCTCTACGCATAAGATTCTCTTGCCCATGGTATGGATGGTCTGCTTTTTGGGATATGGGGTGTATGTCACAAGGGTCTCCATGGAGATTCAGCGCGTGGAGAAGGATCTCGAAGAAAGTGAGGAGCGTTACAGACTGCTCACTCGGAATTCCATTACAGGAATATATATTCATCTTGATGGTCGCTTGGTCTACGTCAACGGCAGATTCGAAGCAATAACCGGGTTTGCCCAAGGTGAATTGCTGAATCGTTCGTTTTGGGATTTGGTTCATCCGGAGGACAGGAGTTTAATAAGAGAGCGCGATATTGCGCGGGCCATGGGCCGGCCTGTGGTGTCGCAATCCCAATTCAGGTTCCTATGCAAGCACGGCGAAGAAAAATGGGTAGAAGTTCTGGCTGCGGTGCTGAATTACAACGGCCTCGGTGCGAACATGGGAAACGTGGCCGACATCAGCGATCGCAAACAGGCCGAGCGACAACGGGAGGAACTCATTTCAGATCTGATGCAGACTCGAGAAGCGCTGCAATTCAGGGCTACTCACGATGGGCTAACCGGTGTCCTCAATCGAGCTGCCGTCTTCGACGCACTGGAGAGAGAGACCGCACGGGCCATTCGCGAAAACCGACCTCTGGCCGTGGTGATGGCGGATGTTGACCATTTCAAAGCTATTAACGACAGTTACGGTCATCTCGTTGGCGACGCAGTGCTCAAAGAAATAACCAGGCGAATCTCCGAGTCCGTGCGACCGTACGACGTCGTGGGCAGGTACGGAGGTGAAGAATTGGTGATCGCGCTCCCTGGATGCGATGAATCAGGAGCCTACAACTTTGCCGAGAGGGTACGCACGGCTCTTTGCGAAAAACCAATAGATACCAGCGAGGGGCCGGTTCCTGTAACGATAAGTCTTGGGGCCGCAGTCTTCAGCGGAGATTCCAAGACCGATGCGGATGCTTTAATCAGGTCTGCGGATTCGGCCTTGTACGCCGCAAAAGAGGCAGGCCGCAATTGCGTCAGAACTGCACGGATCTCATACGAATTTGCTTTCGAATCATTAAGATCCGGAGAATCTTTGTGTAAAGAAGAAGCCCCGGGCAACCCGTCCAAGAAGCTCTAACCTTGGCAGGAATCGTCATTTCTTAGAGAGATATGGAGATTGTTGCAAAAGCAAGAGTATTCTAATACTGATGCGCATTCAAAGAAGTAAGATTGGGGGGACCCTCTTTAGTAAAGAGTTTCCTCTCAAACCCCCTTCCAGAAACTTCTATCATTTGCCGGAACCCCTAATTTCCTTTCAGGAAATGGGGGTTCCGGCGAGTGCTAAAAGTTCTTGAGGTGGGGTTCGGGGAGGAACTTCTTACAAGAAGTGCCTCCCCGATTTTAC
>JACRDE010000058.1 GCA_016212935.1 Desulfomonile tiedjei
AAAATTCGCTAGTTGAATCATTTCCAGAAACGGAGACAAATCATGGCCATTAGGATAGCAATCAATGGATTCGGGAGAATTGGACGAACAGTTATGAGAAGCGCGCTTCTACATCCCGAAGTGGAAGTGGCGGCAGTAAATGATAGAATGGATCCCGATCTTATGGCCTTTCTTTTGAAGCACGATTCGGTGCACGGGCCGTTTCCTGGGGAAATAACGGCTTCTCCGGATTCGATAATCATAGACGGCAAGGGAGTTCGTGCACTTAGAATAACTGACGACTTGTTGAACCTGCCCTGGGCTGACCTGAAGATCGATGTGGTAATGGAATGCACGGGTATATTCAGAGATCGCGAAAAAGCAGGCAAGCACATTGAGGCCGGCGCAAAGAAGGTCATTGTTTCTGCCCCTGGAAAAAAAGTAGACGCTACCTTCGTCATTGGCGTCAACGAGGAGACATACGACCCCATAAATCATCATGTGGTTTCAAACGCCTCGTGCACTACGAATTGTCTGGGCCCTATGGTGAAGGTGCTCTTCGATGAATTCGGAGTGGAAAAGGGGCTGATGACCACCATACATTCGTACACAATGGATCAGAGCCTCTTGGATACGGTTCACAAGGACTACAGGCGGGCCAGAGCTGAGGCTATGAATATGATCCCCACAACAACCGGGGCCGCTTCGGCTATAGGCCAAGTAATCCCGGAACTGGTAGGCAAACTCGACGGTCTTGCCATCAGAGTGCCTACTCCTAATGTGTCCCTAGTGGATTTCAACGCTATTCTCAAGAAGAACGCAACCGTGGACGCTGTTAACGCGGCGATGAAGAGAGCTGCTGAAGGCCGAATGAAAGGGATACTCCAGTACATGGACCAGCCCCTGGTGAGCACAGATTTTATCAACAGCTCCTATTCATCAGTTTTTGATGCGTTGTCCACATTCGTTGCGGGGGACAACATGGTAAAGGTGCTCTCGTGGTACGACAATGAAGCTGGTTATTCGGCGCGTATGGTGGATCTGGCGGTCTTGATGGGGGAAAAAATTGCTTGAACATGCCTGGATCGCTATGAATCTGGCGGAATAGGGTTGTCTGGATCGAGCCAAGGCCGGGATTAGCGGCGTTCATCGTTATGGGAGTATGGAGATGCCCGTCAAAAGCATTAAGGAACTGGACATTAGAGGCAAGCGAGTCTTTTTCCGCTTCGATTTCAACGTTCCTTTGGATCAGGCCGGGTCCATCAAGGACGACACGAGGATTCGCCGCGCCATTCCTACCATCAAATACGCAATTGAACACGGGGCCAAGTGCATTCTTTCATCGCATCTGGGACGTCCGAAAGGCGAGCTGAAACCAGAGATGAGCCTGAAACCAGTCGCTCAGCGATTGCAGGAGATACTCGGGGTTCCGATCCGCTTTGCCGACGACTGTATCGGCCCGAAGGTGAAGGAAGCGGTGGCTGCTCTTCCAGACGGTGGCGTGCTGCTTCTTGAGAATTTGCGTTTCCACGCAGGAGAGACAAAGAATGACCCGGAGTTTGCGGCTCAACTGGCGTCCTTGGCAGATGTTTATGTCAACGACGCCTTCGGGACCGCGCATCGGGCACATGCTTCCACAGTCGGGGTTGCGGAGCTGCTAAAGGAAAAGGCCGCTGGTCTGCTTCTCAACGAAGAGCTGGAGAACCTTGAAAAGGCGCTCAAGAATCCTGCCAAACCCGTTGTGGCAATATTCGGAGGCGCGAAGGTTTCCGACAAACTAGCGGTCCTTGAGAATCTGGTTGCTCGGATGGACGCGGTTTTGATCGGTGGTGGAATGGCCAATACGTTTCTCAAGGCTCAAGGCGTGGATGTGGGTTCGTCCAAAATCGAAGAAGACATGACAGGAACCGCCGGCGGGATACTCAAGTCTGCACGGGAAAAGGGCTGTGCTGTCCTGTTGCCTGACGATGTTGTGATCTCGGACCGGATAGAAGAAGGAGCAACAGGGCAAACTGTTGACGCGTCCGCAATCCCCGCTGATCAAATGGCCCTGGACATCGGCCCCAAGACCATCGAGCGATTCACCCAAGAGATCCGAAAAGCTGGGACAATAGTGTGGAACGGCCCCATGGGAGTCTTCGAGATATCCGCGTTCAAGAACGGCACGATGAAAATAGCTGAGGCCGTGGCTTCTGCGCCCGGTTTTTCATTGGTGGGGGGCGGCGACTCCATTCGGGCGGTTCAGCAAGCTGGAGTTGCGGATCGGATTTCCTATATTTCCACCGGCGGCGGCGCGTTCATGGAGTTTATGGAAGGGAAAACCCTTCCCGGGGTGGCCGCGCTGGAGTAGAAAGAAGAGGTTGAGGGGAAGCACCCTTTTGTAAGAAGATCTTTCCCTGCACCCGCTCACCAAGAGCTTCATATGCATTTCCTCGTTGCCGAGAGTAGCCGGGGAATGCGAAAATGGTGGCTCCGCCTGCACCAAAGATTGGAAAGTCAGGCAACGATCAGGCTGAGTCTGTGAGAGTCTTCGGAGGTACTCACGCTCATGGCAATTCGCAAAGTAATAATAGCTGGCAACTGGAAGATGCATAAGACTTCAGCCGAGACTCGAAGCTACATCAAAGAGCTTTCGGCTGTCCTGGACGGCGTCAACCCCGACAGCGAGATCCTCGCAGCCCCTCCCTTCACTTCTCTTGCCGTTGCAGTGGAAGAGGCAAAAGGGACCCGGATAGGCATTGCAGGGCAGAATCTCCACTGGGAGGACAAAGGGGCATTCACTGGTGAAATCAGTGGGCCAATGTTGAGAGAGCTCGGCTGCAGCCACGTTATAATAGGACACTCCGAGAGGCGGCAATATTTCGGTGAGACCGACGAGAAAGTAAATCTTAAAATTGCAGCCGCCATGAACCACAGCCTGATCCCCATATTCTGCCTCGGAGAGTCTCTTGACGAACGCGAGAGCGGAAAAACTTTTGATGTGGTAAAAAGACAATTGCTCGGTGGCATTGGGGACTTGCGACCGCTTGAGCCCAAGAACTTCGTGATAGCTTACGAACCGGTCTGGGCGATCGGCACAGGCCGCACCGCCACCCCCGAACAAGCCCAAGAAGTTCATGCGTTTCTGAGAAAAGAGCTGTCCTTATTGTTGGGCAAAGATTTCGCGAACTCCGTCAGGATACTTTACGGTGGAAGCATAAAACCTGATAATGCGAGCACACTTGTGAGTTGCGAAGATATCGACGGAGGGCTTATCGGGGGCGCCTCCTTAAAAGTCCAGGATTTTTTCGGTATAATCAAAGAAGGGATTTGAAACCTCGAAAGGGACGTCCAGTATGTTCACAACTTTTATCCTTATGATTCATGTCGTCGTCTGCATCGCTCTGATCCTTATTATTCTCCTGCAGTCAGGGAAAGGAGCGGACATAGGGGCCGCGTTTGGGGGCGGTTCCAGTCAAACGGTTTTCGGCAGCACCGGAGCGACGCCGTTTCTCAGCAAAGTTACCATAGGGGCCGCGGTAGCGTTCATGGTTACCTCCATTATCCTGACCTACTTTTCCGGTAGAGTCCCGGTCGTACAGGAGCGCTCCATAATGACAGAGCAATCCGGTCCTCAGGTTCCGGGGCCTGCATCCGGGCCTTCTGATGCCGCCGAGTCTGGAGGCGTTCCATCAAAGGGAGAATCCTCCACACAATCTGGGGTGCCCGCGCCCAACGCATCTCCCCCGGCCCAGGCTGCCCCGAGCATTCCTGCGGCTCCCCCCGGCCAGGCCACTCCCCAAGGGGAGAGTCCATCCGACAAGTGAGGGCCCTTATCGGCTGGCGGTTGTAGAGACATTCAGCCCGATGTTTCACGTGAAACATCGGGCTTCGATGCGTACGAAGCATTTGTCAGGCAAGTCATCCCAACGTGAGTTCAGACAAGCAACGAGTCTAGCGCAGCAGTGGACCCCGCGTTTGAAATCCCTACCCTGGGAGGGGCGGGCTTGTTCCGATGCGCGTTCAAACGAGCAGTGTTGTTTCTGGCGGAACACGTATTTTGCCCATTCTGCGAGTGGGGCGATAGCCGGCCTCTCATAAGAATTCGCTTTCAAATCAGTAAGGTTGGGGTTCGGGGAGGAACTTCTTTCAAGAAGGTCCTCCCCGATTCTTCCTTGTTTGAATGCGAGCTCCTATAACTCGGCAAAATGGCTATTTGTGTCAACCCGTGGATTTGACCCGCGCACTTCCAGTAGCCACAAGCCTGCGCGTCAAATCGACAACTTTGAAAGCCAACACATGATCGATTTTTTCAGCGGGATCCAGAGAGAACTGAAAGGTTAGAACCTGCCCGTGCGAAGCCGACCGATGGTACCTGATCGTAAAGTCGGTGACGAGCCCACCATTAGCTATGCGTCGGACTGCTGAATCAGCGAAGCCGGACACCCACAGAGGATGCAGACGAACATCCGGGATGCCTGCCTCCTCGGCAATTTCGGCCACGAGAAACAAGGGATTGTAATCCTTGGCCAACTGAGCCAGCGCTAATGCTGTCTGGGGAGACACTGGACCGAACCGGAATCTCAGTGACGTGTCTGTATCCGCATGCCTATTGAGGTCCGACGTTGTTTCGATTTCACCCATTACTCGACTCTATCGGCAATAAGCATTGTGGCAAAGTGCAGTGAAAGAAGTGACATCGCTCACCGCACTTCCGGGCGAGTCTTTGAAGCGAAGTCAGGCAGTGCGGTTCGCAGAGCACGGGACTTGCCTGAAACGGATGACTCTTCGATCCTCAATTACCGCCTATTTGGCCGCGCATAAGTATTGATCGAAGCCATTTCGTTCGTACCTGTTAGCAGAGTAATTCAAATTAGACAATGCGTAATAGAAGCTTAACCGTTTATTGACAAACTCGCGCGCTGAGGCTATTAAACAATAGGAAATATGCTAAAATATCAAAAGGGCTTCCTATGGAAAAAAGAGACCTGGCTCTGATTGAGGAATGGAAGGAAAAGGACCCCGAATTAAGAAAGCTCTGGCAAGAGCACCTTGAATTCGAGGAACAACTGGAAGCTTTCAACAAGAGAGTCTATCTTTCCGCGAGCGAGGAGCTTGAGCGCAAGACGATTCAAAAGAAAAAGCTCAAGGGCAGAGATCAAATCGAACGGATACTCATCAAACTTAGACAACAGAAAACCGGGATGTGATTGAATTCTCTGGGATCGGCGCTATCCCAACGGTGACGGAACCGCGCTGCCGCCCAAGGACTGATCGTGTAAATCCCCAAAAGTGAAGCGATGGCAAAGATCAACGGTGCTCAAATACTCCTCCGGGCTCTGAAAGAAGAAGGTGTCGACACAATATTCGGCTACCCCGGAGGGGCTGTCATAGATATTTTCGACGTCATGGCTAGAGAATTCTCTGACGTCTTCAAGTTTATTCTTGTGCGTCACGAACAAGCCGCTGTCCATGCAGCAGACGGGTACGCAAGGGCCACAGGAAAACCCGGGATTTGCCTTGTCACCTCGGGACCCGGCGGAACGAATACTGTGACCGGGCTGGCCACGGCGTACATGGACTCGATACCTGTAGTGGTGTTCACCGGTCAGGTTCCCACCCCGCTCATAGGTAATGACGCGTTCCAGGAAGCGGATATTGTGGGCATCACAAGACCCTGCACCAAGCACAATTATCTAGTCAGCAACGTTGAGGAGCTTGCCCGCACTATCAAAGAAGCGTTCATAATATCTTCCACAGGCCGTCCGGGACCGGTGCTCGTTGACCTGCCCAAAGACGTGGTGCAGGCTAAGGCGGAATTCGAATATCCCCGGACAGTGGAGCTTTCCACTTACAAGCCCACCGTCAAAGCTCATATTCCGTCCATCAAACGGGCCGCCGACCTCATTGCAGAAGCCGAGCGGCCGGTGATATATGCCGGAGGCGGAGTCATAACTGCCGGTGCCCATGAAGAGTTGAGAGCTCTTGCTGAAATGACTGGGTTTCCAGTCACAATGACTCTCATGGGGCTCGGCTGCTTTCCCGGTACGCACCCGCTTTCTCTGGGAATGCTTGGAATGCACGGCACGTACAGGGCGAATATGGCGGTCAACCATTCGGACCTGCTCCTTGCCGTCGGCGCCAGATTTGATGACCGGGTTACGGGCCGGGTGGAAGGATTCGCCCCGGAAGCAAAAATCATTCACATAGACATAGACCCTACTTCAATTCAGAAGAACATCGGCGTGGAAGTGCCCATTGTCGCTGACGCGCGAAATGCTTTGGGCAAGCTGATCGAGGCCCTCAAGAAAAAAGGTTGTTCCAAAGCAAATAGAGACCGGCTGAAGACTTGGCACGCGCAACTCACTGTGTGGCGAAATGAACAGCGTCTCAGGTTTGACCGTACCTCCGAGACTATCAAGCCCCAGTACGTTGTTGAAAAGCTCTACGAGCTAACAGCCGGTAGGGCCATAATCTCCACGGAGGTAGGACAGAACCAGATGTGGGCTGCTCAGTACTATCTTTTTGATCAGCCCAGAACGTTACTTACATCCGGCGGACTAGGCACCATGGGTTATGGTTTCCCGGCCGCAATCGGGGCTCAGGTGGCCTTCCCGGACAAGCTGGTGATCGATATTGCCGGGGACGGTTCGATACAGATGAATATTCAGGAACTGGCCACAGTGGCCCAATACAAGCTCCCGATAAAGATAGCTATCCTGAATAACGGCTATCTTGGCATGGTCCGTCAATGGCAGGAACGTTTTTATGACAACGTGTACGCTCACACTGATATGATGGCTGCTCCTGATTTCGTGAAGTTGGCTGAAGCCTACGGGGCCCTAGGCCTCAGAGCCACAACGACCGCAGAAGTTGAGCCCACGATCAAAAAGGCCTTGGAAACCGACGGACCGGTTGTAATCGATTTTGTAGTTGAACGCGAAGAAGGTGTTTACCCGATGGTTCCAGCAGGAGCGTCCATAACAAACATGATTCTAGTATGAACGACGAAAGACACGTAATTTCCGTACTAGTGGAAAATAAGCCCGGCGTGCTCGCACGCGTGGCCGGCATGTTTTCCGGTCGAGCGTTTAACATTGATTCCCTGGCGGTTGCGCCCACAGCGGACAACAGCTATTCCAGAATGACCATAGTGACCCACGGCAGTGAGCAGATCATAGAGCAGATCATAAAGCAACTCCGCAAGCTCATTAACGTGGTGAAGGTTCAGGATCTCACAAAAGGTGACTACGTAGACAGAGAGCTCGTTCTCGTACGGGTCAAGGCTACCGCTGCCAAGCGCGCTGAAGTACTGCGCATAACCGACATTTTCCGAGGGAAAGTGTGTGACGTGAGCCATGACTCTATAACCGTGGAAGTCTCAGGTACCCAGAGCAAGATAGAAGCGGTCCTGGAACTCCTGAGTCCTGTGGGAATCACCGAGCTGATAAGGACAGGTGCAATAGCCATTCCGCGCGCCAAGAAGACGCTGAAACCCACGGGCAATTCTGAATGATCTGCAAAGCCGGCCATTACGAGCCAATCGCTCGGGAAGGCTATGTCTTCTTTGTGCCCATAGCGGTGCTTTCGTTTGTGTTGTGGCTATTCGGCTGCTCCTGGTCTTCGCTAGGCTTTCTTTTGATTTCTGCCGGTGTAGCCGCGTTTTTCCGGAATCCTAACCGATTCCCACCCGAAGGCGATGCCTTGGTGCTGTCGCCCGCGGACGGTAAAGTGGTTCAGATCGTGGAAGACGCGCATTCAGACAATCTTCCGGGCGTTTCCCTTAAGAGAATCAGCATATTTATGTCCGTTTTCAATGTTCACGTGAATCGTTGGCCTTTATCCGGAACCGTACAGCGTGTCCAACACTTTAGCGGCCGATTCCTCGATGCTCGTGAACCGGACGCGTCCAAAGTGAACGAGCACAATTCTGTAGTCCTTCAAACGCAGGAAGGGGACATAGAAGTGGTTCAAATAGCCGGACTGATAGCACGAAGGATCGCCTGTTGGGTGAGCGAAGGCGATAGGGTCCAGAGAGGCGATAGATTTGGACTGATTCGATTCGGTTCGAGGTTGGACGTTTATCTGCCGCCCGGCTTCTCCTTCGAGGTTCCCATAGGCGCTCGCGTCAGAGCCGGCGAAACAATCATAGCGAAAAAGAATTAGTACTCGTGGGGGATGCGTTTCCGCTACGCAAATGACGATCCGATGGCCGCCAGGCACCTTATTTGCCTACCAAATTCCTAGCCATTATCTTGTGAAAGAGTTATGATGCAAGCAGTACTTGTTGTGGCGACACATTGCAGGTTTCCCGGCTACCCGAAATGCTCCGGGTTCAAGAAATGCCCTAAGTTTATATAAGGCGGCAAATCATGGCACGAAAGAGACGTCCGTTTTTTAGGAGAAGACGACCTCTGGACGGAGAGGATTTCCCGGTCAGGCCTCCTAGAAAACGACTTCCCATCCAGAGGATGAAAAAGGGCATATTTATATTGCCCTCCCTTTTGACGCTCACATCGATTTTCTTCGCGTTCTACAGCCTGGTGGAAGTGATAAAAGATAACTTTGCCCTGGCTGCCGCCCTGATTCTTGTGGCAGGCTTCTTTGATGGAATAGACGGCAAAGTGGCGCGCCTCACCAACACCACTACCCGCTTCGGGGTTGAGCTCGATTCGCTTGCGGATGTAATTTCCTTTGGCGTGGCTCCCGCGATTCTGATGTACAAGTGGGCCCTTTTACCTTATGCGCAAATAGGTTGGGTTTGTGCATTCGTCTTTGTGGCCTGCGGTGCCTTGAGACTGGCGAGATTCAACGTCCAGACCGGCACTATTGATCCCAAGAGATTCAATGGATTGCCCATTCCTGCCGCTGCTGTCATGTTATCGACTACAGTGCTCTTTTTTATCAGACTGGATCTTGATCCGGCCAATTTCCAGTTGCCGCTAATCATATTAACCTTGGTGATAGCTTTCCTCATGGTGAGTTCAATAAAGTTTCACGCTTTCAAGGATCTCACCCTCGTCAGAGAAAAACCCTTTACGTCCACAGTGGGCTTCGTATTGATTCTAGCACTGATAGCTGCGGCTCCGTTCATCGTTCCCTTCTTTTTGTGTGCCGGGTACATAATCTCCGGACCTATTCTGACAACTGTTCTGATGATACGAAATCATAAGCAAAAAAAGTTGAGCTCCGCTGAGCCTCAAACGGTTCAGGAACCTGAGGTCCCTGCGGAACAGCTGCAGTGATAATCGCCGTCTTGCGCATGACTCAGACCGTAGTTTTGTACTATGACCGGCTACATTGAATTTTTGGGAAAATAGATATAAATTCCCCGTTCAGCCTGAAGAAACACGTGGAAACGGTATCAGACAGGTGAATTAACGATACCGGTGCGCAACCAAGAGACTAACAACGCCGACCGCACTCTTTGGTGGGTCTGAGAAAAGAAATCAGGCTAAGGTGATTTCCTCAGAGGAGATCTACCAGACGCGGCAACACCTGCGACTCGCAAATATTAGTCGCCTAAAGGCGCATAGGCATGAGAATGATTCGTTACCGGTGAACCGGTAATTTTATCATGGAATCCTGCGACCTATCCGCATCAGGCACCAGGCCTCTGCATATCAATCCCTTGGAGAGGATCCAATGTCAGAAAGAATTCTCATTTTCGATACCACGCTCCGGGACGGAGAGTAGTCTCCCGGCGCAACCATGAACCAGCAAGAAAAACTTCAATTGGCAAGACAACTGGAAAAGCTGGGTGTGGATATAATCGAGGCTGGTTTTCCTGCCAGTTCCGAGGGGGATAAAGAAAGCGTCAGCCTTATTGCCTCAGCAGTGAAAAACTCCCGCGTTGTGGGCCTCGCCAGAGCAGTGGCTGAGGACATAGAAACTGCGTGGAAAGCCGTGGAAAGGGCGGAACTTCCGGGGATACACACTTTCATCGCCACGAGCGACATTCACCTTCAACACAAGTTGCGTATGTCCAGAGACGAAGTGATCAACAGGGCTGGACAAGCAGTCCGTTTGGCGCGGTCACTTTCGGATTGGGTGGAGTTCTCCTGTGAGGACGCAACCCGCAGTGACCCCGAATTCATGTGCCGTGTGATTCAAGCCGCATTGGACGAAGGAGCTGGGACCATTAATATTCCCGATACGGTCGGCTATTCCTATCCCGACGAAATCGCCGAACGGATCAAGATCGTTAAGCAAAACGTCCGAGGCATCGACAAGTCCATCATTTCCGTGCACTGCCATAACGACCTCGGCCTGGCTGTGGCGAACTCCTTGGCTGCGGTTCGAGCGGGAGCCCGGCAGGTGGAATGCACCATCAATGGGATCGGAGAACGCGCAGGGAATGCGGCCCTCGAAGAAATAGCGATGATACTGAAAACTCGCGAGGAATCATTCGGTTTCCACACTGGAATCGTGACCGAACAGATTTACCATACCAGCAGGCTGGTAACCAGCATTACAGGAATCTCGGTCCAACCCAACAAGGCCATAGTCGGAGCCAACGCGTTCTCGCACGAAGCGGGAATTCATCAGGACGGAGTAATCAAAGAACGCACCACCTATGAAATCATCAACCCGGAATCAGTGGGAATAGCCAAATCATCACTGGTGCTCGGCAAGCATTCGGGACGTCACGCTTTCAAGGAACGGGCCAAGTCATTAGGATATGTCCTCACGGAAGATGAATTGAACCGCTCCTTCAAACGATTCAAAGACCTGGCCGATCGCAAGAAAACGGTCTTCGACGAGGATATAGAAGCAATTATTGCTGAAGAAGTCCTCAGGATGAGCCA